>NZ_JBFAOY010000001.1:238316-249181 GCF_040675505.1 Streptomyces sp. NPDC049597 | reverse complement strand
TCGATACCGCCACGAACACCGTCATCACCACCGTCCCCGTCGGTGACGCCCCCACTGAGGTGGCGGTCACCCCGGACGGCACCCGCGCCTACGTCGTCAACAGCGATTCGGACAACGTGTCGGTGATCGATACCGCCACGAACACCGTCATCACCACCGTCCCCGTCGGTGACGCCCCCACTGAGGTGGCGGTCACCCCGGACGGCACCCGCGCCTACGTCACCAACAGCGGCTCGGACAACGTGTCGGTGATCGACACGGCCACCAACACGGTCGTCGACACGGTCACCGTCGGCGACGCCCCCTCCGGCATCGCGGTCACCCCGGACGGCTCCCGCGTCTACGTCGCCAATTTCGATTCGAACGACGTGTCGGTGATCGACACCGCCACCAACACCGTCATCACCACCGTCCCTGTCGGCGTCAACGCCGACGACGTGGCGGTCACTCCGGACGGCTCGCGTGTCTACGTCACCAATTTCGGCTCGAACGACGTGTCGGTGATCGACACCGCCACCAACACCGTCATCACCACCGTCCCCGTCGGCGTCAACCCCGACGACGTGGCGATCGGGACCGTCGCCCCGGACCGCACCCCGACCAGGCTCACCCTGAAGGTGGAAAAGAAGAAGAAGGGCAAGGACACCGTCAGCGCCCTGGGCGGCAAGGACGGCCTCACGCTGACGGCCAGGCTGACTGCCGGGGGCCAGTCCCTCGAAGGCGAGAGCATCGACTTCACCGCCGACTCCGTCCTGCTGTGCAGCGACACGACCGACAGCCGGGGCCGGGCCACGTGCCAGATCTCGCGCCAGAAGGACAAGGACACCTGCTACACGGCCATCTTCGACGGCGACGAGACGTACGAGCCCGCCACCGCCACCGTCTGCCGGGACGACCACGACAGCACGTCAAAACAGCACGAGGTGAGCAACCTCAGTGACCTGGCCCAGGCCGCCATGACCTCGGCCGGCTCGCACGGCTGACACCATCGCCGGTTCACCTGACGGTGCACCGAACAGGGAGCCCTCTCCATCACCAGCGAGGAGAGGGCTCCTCCGCGTCCTGCGCTCACCGTCGATCCGATGCGCCGTCATGCCGCCAACGGCGAGGTGACACGTACACCGATGTCCGGATGTACGGGCCGCTGGGCGTTTGCGACCATGACACGCATGGTCGCAGCCCGCTCACACACACAGACGTCCGTCCCGCCGTCCGCCGCCGCGCGTTCGGCACGCACCTGGGCGGTGATCCTCGCCGCGTGCGCCGGTCAGTTCCTCGTCGTGCTCGACGTCTCCGTGGTCAACGTCGCGCTGCCGTCGATGCGGGCGGACCTCGGGCTGAGCGCGACCGGGCTGCAATGGGTGCTCAACGCGTACTCCATCGCCTTCGCCGGGTTCATGCTCCTGGGCGGGCGCGCGGCCGACATCTTCGGCCGCAAGCGGATGTTCCTGGTGGGGCTCGGGCTGTTCACGGGCGCGTCGCTGGCGGGCGGGTTCGCGCAGGAGGGCTGGGAGCTGCTCGCCGCCCGTGCCGTGCAGGGCCTCGGCGCGGCCGTCCTCGCCCCGGCGACGCTCACGCTCATCACGGCGGCCGTCCCGCCCGGCCCCGCCCGTACGCGGGCCATCGGCACATGGTCGGCCGTCGGGGCGGCGGGCGGCGCGGCCGGCGGCCTCGTCGGGGGCGTACTCACCGACCTGCTCTCCTGGCGCTGGGTCCTCCTGATCAACGTGCCCGTCGGCGTGCTCGTCCTGGCCTGTGCGGTGGCGTGGCTGAGCGAGAGCCGCGTGGCCGAGGGCCGCCGCCTCGACCTGCCGGGCGCGGTCCTCGTCACCGGCGGCCTCGCGGCCGTCGCGTACGGCATCGTGCAGACGGAGGAGTCGGGCTGGGCCGAGAGCGGGACGCTGCTGCCCCTGGCCGGCGGTCTCGCGCTGCTCGGCCTGTTCGTGGCCGTGGAGGCGCGCACGGCCGCACCCCTGATGCCGCTGAAGGTCTTCCGCTCGCGCGCCGTGTCGGCCGCGAACGTGGCGATGACGGTCACCGGTTCGGTGTCGTTCGCCATGTGGTTCTTCATGACCGTCTACGCGCAGAACGTCCTCGGCTACACGCCGTTGGAGGCCGGACTCGCCCTGATCCCCAGCTCGTTGAGCATCGTCATCGGCTCCAAGCTCGCCCCGCGCCTGATGGTGCGCGCCGGCGCGCGGAACGTCGCGGTCCTCGGCGCGCTGATCGCCGCCACCGGATTCGGCTGGCAGTCGACGATGGGGGCGGACGGCGCGTACGTGACGACCATCGCGCTGCCGGGCGTGCTGATGATGACCGGCGTGGGTCTCGTCGCGACGCCGCTGGCCTCCCTCGCCACGTCGGGCGCGGCGCCCGGCGACGCCGGCCTGGTCTCCGGCCTCGTCAACACCTCCCGCACGATGGGCGGCGCGCTCGGTCTCGCGATCCTGTCCACCGCCGCGGCCTCCCGCACGGGCGGCGCGACCACGGCCGAGGCGCTGACCTCCGGCTACGCGCTGGCCTTCCGCACGGGCACCGGGGTGCTGCTGGGCGCCGCGGTCCTGATGCTGCTGTGGCTGCCGCGCCCGGAGCGGGCCGCGGCCTGACGTCGCTTCAGGTGCGGGGAGGACGAGGGTTCGCACAGGGCTTCATGTGGAAGGGGTAGGGCACGCGGTCGACCGGGGCGGGGGAGCCCCGAAGGGGGAGACATGGCGTATGCGGTGGAGCGGCCCGTGTCGGAGCGCGGCCGGTGAGCGCGTTGTCGCGGCAGCCCACGGAGGGCACCGGTCCCAAGTCGCTGGACGCGGCCGTCCTGCGGATCAGCGACGAGCACGGTGACGCAGTCGGCCTGGGCTTCCTGGTCTCCGACGAGCTCGCCCTCACCTGCGCGCACGTGGTCTCGGCGGCGCTCGGCGCGCCGGACGACGTGGAGCCCGACGCCTCCGTCCGGCTCCACGTCGACCTGCCGCTGCTGTCGTCCTCGGCGGAGGGAGTGACGGCCGGTGTCGTGCACTGGGTGCCGCCGCAGCGGTCCGGCGCCGGGGACGTGGCGGTGCTGCGGCTGGACGCGCCGCTGCCCGGCGCCCGGCCCGTCCGTCTGGTCGAGGCGCAGGACGTCTGGGAGCACCCCGTGCGCGCCTTCGGGTTTCCGGCCGGGCGTCCGGGCGGCGTGTGGCACGCGGGTGTCCTGCGGGCGCGTCAGGCCGACGGATGGGTGCAGGCCGACCTGACCGGCGAGGGCTATCAGGTCTCCCGCGGATTCAGCGGCACTCCGGTGTGGGACGAGAAACTCGTCGGCGTGGTCGGCATGGTGGCCGTCGCCGAGTCCGGCAGTCCCCCCGTGAGCTACCTGATCCCCACCGGCGGCCTGCTGACGGCCTGGCCCGAGATGCGCGGCCTGGCCCTCCCGCCGTCCCCGTTCCGCAGCCTCACGGCGTTCGAGGAGTCCGACGCACAGGTCTTCCACGGGCGGCGGGCCGAGAGCGACGAACTGGCCGCCGCGCTGGCCGCCGGGCGCTGGGTCTCCCTCGTCGGCCCCTCCGGCTCCGGCAAGTCCTCACTGGCCCTGGCCGGGGTGGTCCCCCGGCTGCGCGCGGCCGGAGCCTCGGCGGTCGTCCTGCGCCCCGCCTCCGGCAGCAGTCCGCTGTCCGCGCTCGCCGCCGCCCTGCTCCCGCTCCTGGAGTCCGAGCTGTCCGAGACGCAGCGGCTCGCACGGATCCCCGAACTCACCGGCCTGCTGCGGCGGCAGGGGCCGGCCGATGCCGTGGCACGGCTGCTGCAGGTCCAGGGCGGTCGCCGGCTGCTCGTCGTGGTCGACCAGTTCGAGGAACTGCTCGGCCTCGACCCCGCGACCGTGGACGAGCTGGCCGACGTGCTCTTCGCCGACGCCCTTCCGCCCACCGTCCGGGTGCTGGCCACGCTGCGGGCCGACTTCCTGGAGACCGCGCTGTCCCACCCGCGCCTCGGGCCGGTCGTCGGCCGGCACCTGTACGCGCTCGGCCCGCTGAGCCCCGAGCGGCTCCGCGAGGTCGTGACCGCGCCGGTCGACGCCGTCCCCGGAGTGCGCTACGAACCCCACCTCGCCGACCGCATCCTGGCCGACACCGGGACGGGCTCCGGCGCCCTGCCGCTGCTGGGCTTCACCCTCGACCTTTTGTGGCAGCGGCAGGAGGGCGGCCTGCTGACCCACCGGGCGTACGAGGAACTCGGCGGCGTCACCGGTGCGTTGAGCGCCCACGCCGACCGGGTCTGGGCGGAGTACGTGCCGAGGGAGGACGAGGAGGCGGCCCGTCGGCTGTTCACCCGGCTGGTGCGGATGCCGACGGGCTCGGCCGCGGCGACGCGACGCATGGCACTGCGCACGGAGCTGGGCGAGGACCAGTGGCGCATCGCCCAACGGCTCGCCGCCACCCGGCTGCTCGTCACCGGCCGCAGCGTCGAAGGCGCCGAGACGGTCGAACTCACCCACGAGGCGCTGATCAGCGGCTGGGACAAACTGGCCGCGTGGGCCGCCGAGGACCGGTCCTTCCTGGTCTGGAGGGAGTCCCTGCGGCACGACAGGGAGCGCTGGGAGCAGGCTGGACGCGACCCCGAGCTGCTGCCGACGGCCGTCGCGCTGGCGGGCGCCCGGCAGTGGCTGCGCGAGCGCGGCGAGGATCTGAGCGACGCGGAACGCGCCTACCTGGAGGCCGGGCGCACCCACCGCCGATCGCGGGCCCGCAGGCGCAGGGCGTTCCTCTCGGGGCTCGGCATCGTCGTCGTGCTGGCGCTGCTGCTCGGGACCCTGTTCGTGGTCACGCAGCGGGAGAGCGAGGAACGCGCGGCGCTCGCCGCCTCACGTGCCCTGGCGGGCGCCTCGCAGGACGAGGCGTCCGCCGACCCGGCCCGGTCGGTGATGCTGGCGCTCGCGGCGTACCGGGCCTCGCCGACGCAGGAGGCGCGCAACCAGCTGCTGCGGCAGTATCTGGAGCACTCGGACACCGAACGGGTCCTCACCGGAGCGCTGGGCACCTTCAAGACGCTTGCGGCGAGCAGTGACGGCAATGTGGTGCTGGCCTCCTCGCAGCTGGGCAGGGCGACGCTGTTCGTGCACGCGGCCGACGGGCGGGTACGCAGTGAACAGGTCGGCTCGGCCGGTCACGTGCGCTACCCCCTGGTCTCGGCGGACGGAACGCGGGCCGGTTACGTCCAGGAGGACGGCAGGGCCGCGTGGTTCGACGTGCGCGCCGATGCCGGACGTCCCGTGGGCCGGCTGCGCGAACTGCCCGCGGTGCCGGGGTCGACCACGGGCGCGAACGAGGACGTCAAGGCCTCGATGTCGCCGGACGGAAGGATCATCGCGTCCAAGGTGAAGGACCGTCTGGTCTGGTGGAACCTGGACAGCGGCGCCGTCGGGGGAGAGGTCCCCGCACCCGAAGGCATGATCTTCGACCTGTGGGTCGGTGCCGGTAACCGCACCCTGCTGACGCCCGTCTACGAGAACCTCAACGGCCTCTCGAAACAGGAGAAGATCGGTTTGCTGGCCGTGGACATGGCCACCGGCAGGCAGCGGGTGGTCGTGTCGGGAACGGAGGAGGTCCTGCTGTCCGGCGACCGCAAGGCGGTCGTCGCCTGCCGTGAGCAGGACGGCCAGTCCGTGCTGAGTCTCCATCGCGTCTCCGACGGGGCTCTGCAAGGGGGTCCGTACCGGGAGAAGGAGGAGAGGTACCGGACCGATCTGTGCTCGGCGGATGCCGTGGACGCGACGGGACGCTTCGTCGTTCTCGGACTCGGCCATCTGCGCCTGCTGGACCTGGCCCGGAACACGGTGGTCTCACGGAGCGCCGACCCGGTCGAGCCCGTCCGGTTCCTCCCCTACGAGACCCTGGTGTCGACCGGCGGACAGCTCCTGCACCTCCAGTACGACGACAACGCGATCACCTACACCGAGGTGCCCAGGTCGGGGGACCACGTGCTCGACGTGGGCCAGCAGACACTCACCGACGACGGCAGCAGGACGATCACCGTCCTCGCCGACGGATCGCGCATCCAGCTGCGGCCCTCGGACGCGCACGACGAGCGCGTCCTCGCCGAGGCGCGGCGGTCGAGACCGCACTGGAAGCCGGAGCGGGACGACCTGCTCCAGACGAACGGGGACGGAACGCTCGTCGCCGACCGGGAGGGCAGGAACGCGGTGTCCGTCCGGGAGGTCGCGACGTTGCGGGAACGGACGAGAATCACCGCCGCCGAGCCGCCGCGCCTCGGGGCGGGGCCGCCGATCCGGGGAGGCGGCGGAGGTGTCCCCTACCGGCCGGCCCCGCAGTGGGACTTCCGCTACTTCTTCGACCACAGCGGGCGTCTGGTCACCGTATCGGGCACCGTGGTCCAGCAGTGGGACACGCGCACCGGCAGGCAGCTCGCGCGCTTCGACGCCGGGGCCCTCCTTCGCAGGATCGCGGGCAAGGAGGAACCGGATGCTCTGATCGGCGGCTATCCGGCCCCGGACCGGGTCACCGTGACCGTTCAGGGCGATCCTGTCGTCCGTGTCGTCGATGTCACCACGGGTCGCGTCGCGGCCGAGGTGCGGACCACCGAGGACGTCCGCGCCGTCCAGTTCGAGTCCACCGGCCGCTATTTCGCTGTGATGCGCCGGGGAGCGGTGGTCGAACTGTGGCGGCGCTACCCGACACCCCGCAAGGTGCTCGGGCCGCTGCGCAGCGTCGGAGAGGACTCCGCCACCCCCTGGGTCGCGGGCTTCCTCGCCGACGGCCGCTACCTGATCGCCGCCGACAGCTACGTGCGGATCTACCGGGTCGACGGGCGCGCCGCCACGGACTCCTACGAGTTCGGCGGCCGGCGCAGCGCCGGCATGGAACCGCACGCGTTCCTGGACGTCTCCAAGGACGGAAGAACCGTGATCCAGTCGAGCGCCGGCGGGATGGGCGGGCCCCTCACGCTCGACGCCACCGCGTGGCAGCGCGCGTTGTGCGAGGTCATCGGCCACCGCGCGTTCACGGAGGACGAGGTGAGCAGTCTGCCGGTGGAGATTCCGGAGCGAACGGTGTGTCCCGCGCCGTAGCGGAGGCGGCGGGTCGTCAGGCGCGCCCGTACGCGGCCGCGCCGTAGCCGGTCACGGCCCGTTTTGCTCCCCCGCCGCCGCGGCCAGCACCGGATCGATCACGGTCTCGCCGGTCAGTGCCCGGCGGATCGCCTCGGCCAGTTCCTCGACCGGGCCGTCCTTCACCAGGAGTCCGGCCGCTCCGGACTCCAGGGCCTGGCGCAGGAGCCCGGGCCGGCCGAAGGTCGTGAGGATCAGCACGCGGCAGTCCGGCACCTCTTTGCGCAGCTCGGCCGCCGCGCCGAGGCCGCTGAGGCCGGGCAGTTCGCAGTCGAGCAGTGCCACGTCGGGCCGCCGGTTCAGCGCCGTGTCCACGATCTCGTCACCGCGACCCACCTGGGCGACCACCTCGATGTCGTCCTCCATGCCGAGGAGTAACGCGAGCGCGCCGCGCGTGGTGCTCCGGTTCTCGGCGATCAGCACCCGTACGGACCTGGCGGGTCTGTGCTCCCGCGGCATCTCGTCCACGGTGTCAAGGGTATGACCGCCCGCCCCGGCCCGCCTGTCGTGGCGGGCGGGGGAGGTCCGGCGGCGCACCGGGCCGTCGCGTTCGTCGGCGGGCATCTCGCGGACTGACGCACCGTCAGCCGTCTTCCCAATGCCATGCCGCTGCGTTATACATAGGCCCATCGGCCTAGAACGCGTTCTAGAACGGTCTGGGCCCTGTCCGGGCGACCTCGGTGCGGCCGACGGTGCGGACGGCCGTGCCGAGGTCTTGAACCCCTCGAGGAGCAGCAGCCCCATGCCCATTGACCCTGCCAGGGCCCTCGCCGCCGAACCCCGCTCGACCACGATCCGCTGGGATCACAAGGACGTCCAGCTGTACCACCTCGGCGTCGGGGCGGGCATCCCGGCCACCGACCCCGACGAACTGCGCTACACCCTCGAATCCAGGCTTCACGTCCTGCCGAGCTTCGCCACCGTGGCGGGCGCGGGCATGGGTGTCGTCGGCGGGCTGTCCGCGCCCGGCATCGACATCGACCTCGCCGCCGTCCTGCACGGCGGCCAGCGCATCGCCCTGCACCGCCCCCTGCCGGTCAGCGGCACGGCGACCTCCACGTCACGCGTCGCCGCCGTGTACGACAAGGGCAAGGCGGCGGTCCTCGTCCTGCGCACCGAGGCGGCCGACGACGAGGGGCCGCTGTGGACCGGCGACGCCCAGCTCTTTATCCGCGGCGAGGGCGGATTCGGCGGCGAACGCGGCCCCTCCGAGCGCCTCGCCGTCCCCGACCGCGCGCCCGACCGGACCGTCGAGCGGGTGATCCGCGAGGACCAGGCGCTGCTCTACCGGCTCTCCGGCGACTGGAACCCGCTGCACGCCGACCCCGAGTTCGCCAAGCTCGCCGGCTTCGAGCGGCCCATCCTGCACGGGCTGTGCTCGTACGGCATGACGCTCAAGGCCGTCGTCGACACGCTCCTGGGCGGCGACGTCACCAAGGTCCGCGCGTACGCCACCCGCTTCGCCGGCGTCGTCTTCCCCGGCGAGACCCTGCGCATCCGCATGTGGCGGCACGACGACGGCGTCCAGGTGTCGGTGACGGCGGTGGAGCGGGACGAGGCCCCGGTGCTCGCGGACACGATCGTCGAACATTCCTGACCCTTTGAAGGGATCCGCCATGCGCGCAGCCGTACTCCACGAGACAGGCCAGGACAAGCTCGAAGTCCTCGACGACGTCGAGGCGGTGGGCTTCGGCCCGGGCAAGGTGAGGATCCGCGTCCGGGCCACCGGACTGTGCCACTCGGACGTCTCCGCGATGAGCGGCGTCCTGCCGCAGCCCGCCCCCTTCGTGCCCGGCCACGAAGGCGCGGGCGAGATCGTCGAGGTAGGCGACGGGGTGGCCGGCCTGGCACCGGGCGACCGCGTCCTGCTGTGCTGGCTGCCCGCGTGCGGCGCCTGCCCGTCCTGTCGGCGCGGGCAGCCGCACCTGTGCCTGGCGGGGTTCATGAACGCGGGCACGCCCAACTTCGCCCGCCCCGGCGGTGACGTCTTCGGCTTCGCCGGCACCGGCACGTTCGCCGAGGAGGTCGTCGTCGACGCGGGCTGCGCGGTGCCCATCCCCGACGACGTGCCCTTCGACATCGCCGCGCTCATCGGCTGCGGCGTCACGACGGGGCTCGGCGCGGCGATCAACACCGCACAGGTGCAGGCTGGTTCGTCCGTCGCCGTCATCGGCTGCGGCGGTGTCGGCATCTCCGCGATCCAGGGTTCAAGGCTCCAGGGCGCGGCCGAGATCGTCGCGGTCGACCCGGTGGCATCCCGGCGTGAGGCGGCCCTGCGGTTCGGCGCGACCGAGGCCGTGGCCCCCGACGGACTCGCCGACGCCAAACAGCGCGTCACCGCGGGCGAGGGCTTCGACTACGTCTTCGAGGTCGTCGGCCGGTCCCAGACGGCACGGACCGCGTACGAGACGACCCGGCGCGGCGGAACGCTGTGCGTCGTCGGCGCCGGCGCCATGGACGACCACCTCCAGCTCACCATGTTCGAGCTGTTCTTCGACGAGAAGCGCATCCTGCCCTCCCTGTACGGAGGCGGTGACGTGCTGCGCTCCTACGAACGGGCCATCGCGCTGTGGCGGGCGGGCCGGATCGACCTGGAGTCGCTGATCACCCACCGGGTCCCGCTGGCCGGGATCAACGACGCCCTGGCGCAGATGCGCAGCGGCGAGGCCCTGCGCACGTGCGTCGAGATCTGAGGGGGTCGCGATGGCACTTCCTCTGGCGGGCCTCACGGCCGTCGTCACCGGTGCCGGCCGGGGCCTCGGCCGCGCGGAGGCACGGGAACTGGCACGGCTCGGCGCGGCCGTCGTCGTCAACGACTACGGGCAACCGGGCCATGGGGGCACCTCCCATGCCGAAGGCCATGGGGGAGGCAGCGGCGACGCGTCGGCAGCGCCCGCGGAGTCGGTCGCGGCCGAGATCCGCGCGGCGGGCGGCCGGGCGGTCGCCCACCTCGGCGACGTCGCCGACTTCGAGACAGCCAGGGGTCTGATCGACCTGGCCGTGTCGGAGTTCGGCAAGCTCGACATCCTCGTCAACAACGCGGGCATCCTGCGCGACCGCATGATCTTCTCGATGTCCGAGAGCGAATGGGACTCGGTGGTCCACGTCCACCTGAAGGGCCACTTCACCACGACGCGCTTCGCCTCGGAACACTGGCGCACACGCGCCAAGGCGACGGGCGCGCCGGTGTACGGCCGGATCGTCAACACCGCGTCGGAGGCGTTCCTGGCGGGTTCGGCGGGCCAGCCCAACTACGCGGCGGCCAAGGGCGGGATCGTCGGCCTGACGACGTCGTCGGCGCAGGCGCTGGCGAAGTACGGGGTGACGGTGAACGCGATCTGCCCGCGGGCGCGGACCCGTATGACGGCGGACGTCTTCGGCGCCCCGCCCCCGGGCACGACCGACCCCCTCTCCCCGGAGCACGTGGCCCCTCTCGTGGGCTACCTCGCGTCCCCGCCGGCGTCGGTGGTCACCGGCCAGGTGCTGGTGGTGCACGGGGGGATGGTGGCGGTGATGGAACGCCCGCGGGTGGCTGCGAAGTTCGACACGGCGAAGGACATGTTCACGTACGAGGAACTGGAGTCCGTGCTGACTCCCCACTTCGACGGCGACGAGTCGTTCGCGGCGCGCGAGGTGCTGTCGCTGAGGAGGGGGTAGGGGGCGGGGTGACGCCGCCTGCGAGGCTGGTGTGTGCGGCGGTGTTGTCGGGGCTCTGCCCCGAGCCCCGCGCCTCAATCGCCGGCGGGGCTTGATTGGCCCCTGTGCCTGG
>NZ_JBFAOY010000001.1:0-238218 GCF_040675505.1 Streptomyces sp. NPDC049597 | reverse complement strand
GGTTCGCCGGTGGGGGCTTGGTTGGCTCTCGTGCGTCGTTCGTCGGCGGGGCTTGGTTGGCCCCTGTGCCTGGTTCGCCGGTGGGGGCTTGGTTGGCTCTCGTGCGTCGTTCGTCGGCGGGGCTTGGTTGGCCCCTGTGCCTGGTTCGCCGGTGGGGGCTTGGTTGACCCTTGTGCGTCGTTCGTCGGCGGGGCTTGGCTGGCCCCTGTGCCTGGTTCGCCGGTGGGCTTGGTTGGCTCTCGCGCCTCGATCGTATGGGTGGGGCTGGTGTGTGCGGCGGTCTTGTCGGGGCTCTGCCCCGAGCCCCGCGCCTCAATCGCCGGCGGGGCTTGGTTGGGCCCTGTGCCTCGTTCGTCGGCGGTGCCTGGTTGGCCCCCGCACCTCGTTCGCGCGTGGGGCCTGATTGGCCCCTGCGCCTCGTTCGCCTGCGGGGCTTGATCGGCCGCATGGCTCGATCGCCGACGCTTGATTCCCCCCGTACCTCAAGCACCAGCGCGGCCGGGCGAGTCCGCCCGGGACGGCCGACGGGCCGGCCTGCCGCTCAGCGGCAGGCCGGCCCGTCTGGCAAGTCCCCCACGGCCGCCAGGCCGTAGGGGGAGCGAGAGGGCACCGCCCGGAGGGCGGTGCAGGGGTCCGGGGCGGAGCCCCGGTTACGGGAAGGGGTGGGGTGGGGAAAGCGTCCCCACAATCAGGCGCCCCCGCCCTCCCCCGGCCCCGGCCGCCGGTGGCGGCCGTGCGCCGGCGCCGCGCCGTCCTCCGCCGGGGCCGCCCCGCCACGGTGCCTCCCCGCGCCGCCGGCGTCAGCCCCGACCGCGTCCGCGGGCTGCGGACGCTCGTGGGCCGTGTCGGTTCGGACTTCAGACATGTGAGAACTTCACCCCGTCGTGATCGCTGATGAACTGTCACAGGCTCCGACAGCATGCTCCGTAACCCGTCACCGTCGGCGCACGGGCGGTGCGGCTGCGTAGCCCCGGCCGCAGAGTCTAACCACGCGCCGCACGGCCGGTGAGGGGTGCCTGCTGCAAGGGAACCGGCTTGCACACCGCAGGACTCCCTGACGCCTCGCACGGTTCCCCACCTGCGTGTTCCTGTTGTGCCGGTTCCGTGCCGGGGCCCTCGCCGGGGCTCCGCACACCTTTCGCATCCGGCCGCAGGCCGAAGGTTTCTGCACCCCCGCCGCCACCGTCCCGCGGCGCCTCCATCCGCAGCACGCCGCACGGCACCTCGCCGGTCTCGTAGGGCAGTCGGAGCACCCCGTCCCTGCTGAACGTCCCGCTGCCCGCCAACCACCCGGTGGGCGGGGCCAGTTGGTGGAGGCGGCGGCCCGCCGGGCGCCATACGCCCACCCAGCTGCCCGCCGCCCCGTCGATCCGCAGCGCCACCGCGCAGCTCTCCGGCGTCAGCACCTGCCCCGGCTGCACGGCGAACGGCGTCACCAGCGCGTCCGGCAGCCGCAGGCTCTCGGGGAACCGCACCGGCCACAGGCTGCCGAGCACGCCCCAGCCGAGCCGGTCGCGGCCATCGCCCGGCGCGTTCGAGCGGATCAGCAGCAGGCCGCTGTCGGCGTCCGCGAGCAGCAGCCGGTCGTCGCTCTCGTCGGTGATCTGCAGCAGCGGCGTCACCGCCCCGCCGCGCGCGAGATCCACCGCCACCGTCTTCACGGGTCCGCCCGGCTGTCGCCGGTCCAGGGCGAGCAACCGGCCCGTACGGTCGAGCCACGCGCCGCCCGAGCAGCGGCCGGGTACGTCCGCGACGCGCTCGGGGCCGAACGCCCCGCCCGCCACGAGCCACACGGCCGTCGACGTCTCCCCGGGCGCCAGGGCATAGGCGGACGCGCCGTCCGGGGCGGGGGGAAGCAGGGTGAGCTCCGCGGCCTCGACGGCGCCGAGGGCGATCTCGCCGGTCCCGGGGCCGGTCGGGTACAGCAGCGAGAGGGTGTGCCGCTCGCCCGCACGGCGGTTGATCAGGACCCGTCCGTCGGCCAGCGGCAGCACCTCCGCATCGCGCTCCTCGGGCTGGTCCAGCGGCAGCGGGACGGCGTACGGCTCGGGGCCGTCGAGCGTCCAGCGCTCCGGGAACAGGGCGTCGCCGGATCCGGCGAGCCGGGCCGCGTACGTACCGTCCGCGGTGATCGTGAACCCCGTACGCGTCACCGCCTCTCGCTCCGCGGCGGTCTCGATGGCACAGGCAGTCATCGATACGTCACCTCCGTCCGTCGACGCTAGGTATCGCACTTCCTGCCGAACACTGCGAGACATGGCACTTCACACATAAGGGTGGCCATGACCGGATTTGCCTGAGACGTAGGGGGTGGTTGTGCTCGGCGGCGGGGGAGCGCCTAAGGTAAGCCACCCCTAAGTTCGTCCCCAGGAGTAGCCGTCATGTCCCTACGCCGCCGCGGCGCCGCCGCAGCCATCGCTCTCACCGCCGCACTGTCCCTGGCCGCCTGCGGCACCGATGGGGGCTCGGGCGACACCGGGCAGGCCAAGGACAGCGGAAGCCAGGGTGACGCAGGCGGCAAGAAGTCCGCCGCGCAGGGCGGCGACGACTTCTCCGACGCCGCGAAGAAGACGGCGGCCATGGGCACGGACGCCCGGCCCGGCCAGTTCCCGCGCACCATCACCCACGCCCTCGGCACGACCGAACTGAAGGCCGCTCCGAAGCGGGTCGTGGTCCTCGACGTCGGCGAGCTCGACAACGTCGCCTCCCTCGGCGTCCAGCCGGTGGGCTACGCGCCCACCGAGGGCGACGACGGCATCCCCGGCTACCTGAAGAAGCAGGCGGGCACCCCGAAGAGCGTCGGCACGATCAACAGCCTCAACCTGGAGGCCATCGCCGCGCTGAAGCCGGACCTGATCCTCGGCAGCCAGCTGCGCGCCGCGGACAAGTACGACGAGCTGTCCAAGATCGCCCCGACGGTCTTCTCCATCCGCCCCGGCTTCACGTGGAAGGAGAACTACCTCCTCAACGCCGCCGCGCTCGACAGGACGGCCGAGGCGAAGGAGCAGCTCGGCGCGTACGAGAAGAAGGCGAAGCAGCTCGGCACGGACATCGGCGAGAAGAAGCCGACCGTCACCATGCTGCGCTACATGCCGGGCAAGATCCGCCTGTACGCGCAGGCGTCCTTCATCGGCACGATCCTGCGCGACGCGGGGGTCCCGCGCCCCGCCAACCAGCAGATCAACGACCTCGCGGTCGAGATCAGCCCGGAGAAGATGGACCAGGCCGACGCGGACTGGATCTTCACCGGCGTCTACGGCGACCCGGCCAAGACCCAGCGCGACACCGCCCGCTCCAACCCGCTCTGGAAGAACCTCAAGGCGGTCAAGGCCGGGCAGGCCAAGGACGTCGCGGACGAGACCTGGTACCTCGGGCTCGGCGTCACGGCGGCGAACGAGGTCCTGGACGACCTGCGCGGCTACCTCGTCAAGTAGCCCCGCAGACCGGACGGCCGCGGCGCCCCCCCGGTGGTGGAGCCCTGCCGACCGGACGGCCGCGGCGCCCCCGGTGGTGGAGCCCTGCCGACCGGACGGCCGCGGCGCCCCCCCGGTGGTGGAGCCCTGTCGACCGGACGGCCGCGGCGCCCCCCGGTGGTGGAGCGCCGTGGTCGTCCGTCGGGAGCGGCGGCGTCGCGGGCCCAGACCGGTGCCGGGGTCCGGGCAGGTAGCCTTTCCCCCGTGCCCCGTCTGTCTGAAGTCATCACCGCCCTCGACGCCCTCTGGCCGCCCGAGCGGGCCGAACAGTGGGACGCGGTCGGCACGGTGTGCGGTGAGCCCGACGCCACGGTCACGCGCGTGCTGTTCGCCGTCGACCCCGTCCAAAACGTCGTCGACGAGGCGGTGCGGCTGGGCGCCGACCTGCTGGTCACCCACCACCCGCTCTACCTGCGCGGTACGACGACCGTCGCCGCCGGCCACTTCAAGGGCCGTGTCGTGCACACGTTGATCAAGAACGACATCGCGCTGCACGTCGCCCACACCAACGCCGACACCGCCGACCCCGGCGTCTCCGACGCCCTCGCGGGCGCGCTCGGCCTGCGGGTCGTACGGCCCCTGGTGCCCGACGCCTCCGACGCGAACGGGCGCCGCGGCCTCGGGCGCGTCTGCGAACTCGACCATCCCGAGACGCTGCGCGACTTCGCCGCGCGCGCCGCGAAGCGGCTGCCCGCCACCGCACAGGGCATCCGTCTCGCGGGGGACCCGGACGCCCTCGTACGGACCGTCGCGGTGAGCGGCGGTTCCGGCGACAGCCTCTTCGACCAGGTGCGGGCCGCCGGAGTGGACGCCTTCCTCACCGCGGACCTGCGCCACCACCCCGCGTCGGAGGCGACACAGCACTCTCCGCTCGGACTCGTCGACGCCGCCCACTGGGCCACCGAGTGGCCCTGGTGCGAGCAGGCGGCGGCGCAGCTCGACGAGATCTCCGACCGGCACGGCTGGGACCTGCGGGTCCACGTCTCGACGACGGTCACCGACCCCTGGTCCTCCCACCACGATTCCCCTGGAGCCCCCAACTGAACGCCGCGCCCGCCGACCAGATCCGACTCCTCGACGTACAGGCACTCGACATGCGCCTGTCGCAGCTGGCCCACAAGCGCAAGTCGCTGCCCGAGCACGCCGAGATCGAGTCGCTGAACAAGGACCTCACGCAGCTGCGCGACCTGCTCGTCGCCGCGCAGACCGAGGAGAGCGACACCGCCCGCGAGCAGACCAAGGCGGAGCAGGACGTCGACCAGGTGCGCCAGCGCGCCGCCCGCGACCAGCAGCGCCTCGACTCCGGCGCGGTCAGCTCGCCCAAGGACCTGGAGAACCTCCAGCGCGAGCTCGTCTCGCTCGCCAAGCGCCAGGGCGACCTCGAGGACGTGGTGCTGGAGGTCATGGAGCGCCGCGAGTCCGCGCAGGAGCGGGTCGCCGAGCTGACCGAGCGTGTGTCGTCCGTGCAGGGCAAGGTCGACGCGGCGGCGGCCCG
This sequence comes from Streptomyces sp. NPDC049597, assembly GCF_040675505.1. NCBI lineage: Bacteria > Bacillati > Actinomycetota > Actinomycetes > Kitasatosporales > Streptomycetaceae > Streptomyces > Streptomyces sp. NPDC049597. The sequence continues at coordinate 233,250 of NZ_JBFAOY010000001.1, read as the reverse complement.
GCGCGACGCCGCGCAGGCGGAGCTGGACGACGAGGCCGCCTCGGTGGCCAAGGAGCGCGAGCTCGTGGCCGGTTCGGTCCCCGCCGACCTGCTGAAGCTCTACGAGAAGCTGCGCGTGCAGCAGGGCGGTGTCGGCGCGGCGCGGCTGTTCCAGCGCCGTTGCGAGGGCTGCCAGCTGGAGCTGAACATCACCGAGCTCAACGAGGTCCGCGCGGCCGCGCCCGACACGGTGCTGCGCTGCGAGAACTGCCGCCGCATCCTCGTCCGTACGTCCGAGTCGGGGCTGTAGTGCCCGCACTGCGCGAACTGGTCGTCGAGGCCGACGGCGGCTCCCGGGGGAACCCGGGGCCGGCCGGTTACGGCGCGGTCGTCCTCGACCCGGCCACCGGCCAGACGCTGGCGGAGGCGGCCGAGTACATCGGTGTGGCGACCAACAACGTCGCCGAGTACAAGGGCCTGGTGGCCGGGCTCAAGGCGGCCCGGGAACTCGACCCGGAGGCGGTCGTCCGCGTCCGGATGGACTCCAAGCTCGTCGTCGAGCAGATGTCCGGCCGCTGGAAGATCAAGCACCCGGACATGCGGCCGCTGGCGGCCGAGGCAGCGGCCGTGTTCCCGTCGTCACAGGTCACCTACGAGTGGATCCCGCGCGAGCGGAACAAGCACGCGGACCGGCTCGCCAACGAGGCGATGGACGCGGGGCGCAAGGGCCGGCAGTGGGAGCCGTCGCGCTCCACGGCCGAGCTGGACACGCAGGCGGCGCGGGTCGTCGGGGACGCGGCGGCCGGTGCGGCGAAGGCGCGGGCGGCGCTGGCGAGTGCCGGCGCGGGCGCGGCGCCGGTGGTCTCCGCGCCGGTCGCGGCGACGGTGACCCAGGCGACGGCCGCACCCCTGCCCGCCCCGGGCTGGGGCGCGTCGGGGGACCTCGGCACGCCGTCCACGTTCGTGCTGCTGCGCCACGGCGAGACGGCGCTGACGCCCGAGAAGCGCTTCTCCGGCAGTGGGGGCAGCGACCCCGTCCTGTCGGAGGCGGGCCGCCGCCAGGCGGAGGCGGCCGCCACGGCCCTGGCGGCGCGCGGCACGATCCAGGCGGTCGTCACCTCGCCGCTGCGCCGCTGCCGCGAGACCGCCGCGGTGGTCGCGGCCCGGCTGGGCCTCGACGTGACCGTCGACGAGGGGCTGCGGGAGACGGACTTCGGCGCCTGGGAGGGGCTGACGTTCGCGGAGGTCCGCGAGCGCTACCCCGACGACCTGGACGCCTGGCTGGCGTCCCCCAGGGTGGCCCCGACGGGCGGCGGCGAGAGCTTCGCGACGGTGACCCGCCGGGTGTCGTCGGCGCGGGACCGGCTGCTGGCGCGCCACCAGGGCCGTACGGTGCTCCTGGTCACGCACGTGACGCCGATCAAGATCCTGGCCCGCCTGGCGCTGGGGGCTCCGCCGGAGTCGCTGTTCCGCATGGAACTCTCGGCGGCGTCGCTGTCGGCACTGGCGTACTACGCGGACGGCAACGCGTCGCTGCGTCTGCTGAACGACACGTCCCACCTCCGCTGAGCGTGAGCCCGGGGGCGTCTGCCCCCGGGCCTATTCGCGCGAGCGCGGTCGGCGCTCAGCGTCGCAGCAGCGTTCGCCACCACGGCCCGGGTTCCGCCGGGGCGTGTGCAGGCTCCGGTGCGGTCGGCCGGACGGCCTGCGGCAGCGGCTGGGCGGCCGCTGCCGGGACAGGCTGCTCCAGTGGGGATCCGGCGATGGAGCGCGGCCGGCTGAAGGTCACGGGGAGAGAGGCCGGGCGGCTGGTCAGCCAGTCCGCCTTGATGCCGATCTCGGTCTGAGGCACCGCGAGGGCCATGTCCGGGAGCAGCGCCGTGAGTTCGTCGATGCCGGTGTCCGCGATGGCGCGGCCGATGTCGCCGCCCGGGCACTCGTGGGGGCCGCTGCTGAGTGCCAGGTGCGACCGGTTGCCGTGCATCGGCAGGCTGAGGTCGGGCCGCTGCTCGGGGTCGACGTTGGCGGCGGAGATGCCCAGGAGGAGCAGATCGCCCTCCTTGATGAGCCGGCCGCCGAGCTCGGTGTCGCCGGTGGCCCACCGCCCCGGTACGACGCCGATCGACGGGCTGTCCCACATGACCTGCTCGAGTGCGTCCGGCAGCGTCATCTGACCGCCGGACAGACTGCCGCGGAAACGGCGGTCGGTGAGGATCAGGCGCAGCGTGTTGGCGATCAGGTTGACCGTGCCCTGGTGGGCGGCGACGAGCACCAGGCGCAGGTGCTCGACGATCTCGGTGTCCGTGAGGCCCGACGTGTGGGAGATGAGGTGCGAGGCCAGGTCGTTGCCCGGCCTCGTCTTCTTCAGCGCCACGAGGTCCTGGAGGACCTGAGTCACGGCCGCGTTGCTGGCTGCGGCCGTCTCGCTGCCGCGCATGAGGTCGAGCGTCGGCTCCACGAGGGCGGGGCCTTCGTCGGGCGCCATGCCGAGAAGTCGGCTGACGACCAGCATGGGCAGGGGCTCGGCGTAGTCGTGGACCAGGTCGGCGCTGCCGGCGGCCGCGAAGCCGTTGACGAGCTCACGGGTGTAGTGGGTGACGTAGCGGCGCATGCCCCGCCGGTTGAACTGTGCCAGTCCGTCGACGACGGCGCCGCGCAGGCGCGCATGCTCGTCGCCGTCGGCGAAGACGCACAAGGGCTGCCAGCCGACCATGGGGATGAGCGGGGAGTCCGCCGGTACCCGGTTCTCCCGGAAGGCGCTCCAGCGTCGCGAGTCCCGGGAGAACTTGCTCGGCGTGCGCATCACGTCCAGGTTCTCGCGGTAACCGAGGACGATCCACGCCGGGATGTCTCCGTGCAGCAGGACCGGGGCCACCGGCCCGTACTGGGCGCGCAGCTCCTCGTACAGCTGGGCCGGGTTGTCGGCTTCGGGCAGTCGCCGGAGCCCAGCGGTGCTGCTCATGCCGTGTGCGGGACAACCGGGCGGCGGCACGAGGCCCTCGCCGGATATGGGCGGTTGGGGAGTCACGGAGCCTCCGGTAGTGGACAGCGGCCCCGTCACGACGGGCGGCCGGGGCCGCTCAGGATCGTCTGCGCTCGGCCTCGGTCAGCGGCCGCGGGCTCTGCTCGTGCAGGGAGCAAGATCGTGAGCCGGAGGCAGCATATCCCTCGGCGTGCCACAGGCGACAGGCGTCCATGGGGTCAGCAAGGGCCGTCTGACCGGACGCAGTTGAGCGACTGCCACCACCCGAGCCTGATTGCGGCGCCTCACCCGGCATGCCCGGCGGCGTCGAGTCCGAACAGGACTCCCTGTTCGAAGGCGGCGGCCTCGGATTTCGGTGCGCGCTCGCGGAGGATGAAGGTGGCTCGCTGGAGCGCAGTGGCCTCATAGCCCTGGTGGGCTCGGTGATGATGTGGGCGTCGACCGTCTTTCCCACCCGTGGATCCCGGAAGAGGCGAGCGCATGGGCTGATCGCGACGTCGCCGGTCTCCGCGAGCCAATCGGGCACGCGCCGGTAGGCCCGTCGTATGGCGGGGCGCCGGTTGACCTCCTGCTCGATCGCTTGGAGTCACGGGTCCTCGGGGCACTGCTGCAGGGTGGCGGAGAAGTGCGCCAGGGCGGACATGAGCCAGTGTTCCTGAAAGGCGTTTGACGTTGCCGCCGCCCAGGAGCGTGGGCGCGTCCGGGTGGAAGAAGATGAACTTTTGCCTATTGCGCAGGGGATGGCGGTGGCGTGACGGCGCACGCCGCCGAAGACCTCGCGGTAGGCCGCGTTGACGATCACGTCGTCCCAGCAGTAGCTGTAGACGACGGACGGTGCCCCAGACCGTTGATCATGTCCTGGTAGAGCGTCATCTCCGGGGTCCGCCGCAGATCGCTGACGGCTGCGGCCGGCGGAAGTTGTCCGGTCATCCTGTACAGGTTGAGGCGGTTCTCGGCGACGCTCATCCTCAGAGCGGCGACGAGCCGGTCGACTTCTTTGGCCTGCAGGCGGGAGGCCCGCGCCAACCAGTTGCGGTACGACCGTGGGGTGATTCCGATGCCGTGAGCCAGAGCCTTCTTCGTCATGCCCTGGGACCGGCGCAGGCCCTCAAGGAACTCAGCCACGATCGCGTCGCGTGTCCGGGAGGCGACGGCTTCCGCTGCTTCGGCCGCTCTCTGTACCGCCTGTGTCACTGCGCCGCACCTCCCGTCTCCCGTGCGGACGGCGTGCCCTGCTTCGTGGAGCGCACGATGTGCAGGGCGGTCTCCACCGCAGTCCTCTGCTGCTGCGTCAGGTCCGAGAGCAGGGCGACGAAGCAGGCTGTGGCGTCGTCGCTGCGCTCCCATGCCTGCTTCATCAGGCCGGCCGCGTACTCGGCGCGGGAGCCGACCCCGGTGTACCGGAACGCCCGGCCGCAGAGGCTGCGCTCGACCCAGCCCTTGGCGTGGAGGTTGTCCATGACCGTCGCGACCGTCGTATAGGCCAGTGCGCGGCCCTGCGCCCGAAGCGCGTTCTGCACCTCCCGGACAGCCATCGGGGTTTCTGCTTCCCACAGATGTGTCATCACGGTGTCCTCGAGTTCCCCCAGTACGCGAGTCATCGCGCCACTTTAATCGCCCGTTCACGCCCACATGGGCATGCCTTGCTGCGCGGGCATTCGAATGAGAAACCGTGTTTCCTCTTGCTGGTGTTTCGCGCATGTGCCCGATGCCAGGCAGGTGCCGGGCTCGTGCAGGGGGCATGCCCAAGGGGATCGAAGACCACGGCCGTCGCGCGCCGAAAGCACCGCCACGGCGGAAGTGGCCTTCACGGCAGTGTCTTTCGCCTGCTTTGCGCTCTGTGGACATGCCCGCTCCACTCATTACTATTCCGCATAGTTGATCGTCTCGGCTCTTCACCACCCCACGTATTCCGACCAGCACGCCGGATCGCGAGGCGACCGCCGGCATCGCGAAAGGACGCTCCGTGTCTCAGTTGGCGGCCATCCCCCCTGCCAAGGGCAGGATCCCCGGCCTCGGCCACATACCCCGGCTCGTGCGGGATCCGCTCGCCGCTCTCAGGTCTCTTCATGCCGAGGGCGAGGTGCTGCGACTCGACATCGGCAGCATGCCGATGGTGGTGGTCACCAGCGCCACCGCGGTCAACGAGGTGATGGTCAAGAATGCGCGGTCGTTCCGGAAGGGCCGGCTGTTCGAGCGGGTACGGCCGCTGGTCGGCGACGGGCTCGCCAACAGCGACGGGCCGCAGCACATCCGCAACCGGCGCCTGATCCAGCCGATGTTCTACAAGGAGCGTCTGCTGGGCTACGCGGAGGTGATGAGTGGACGCGCACGTGTCCTCGCCGACTCCTGGACCGCGGGCCGGCGGATCGACGTGCACCAGGTGATGGGGACGTACACGATCGAGACCCTTGCGGCCACGCTGTTCGCGGCCGACATCGGCCGCCCCGCGGTGGAGGCGGTCCGCGAGGACCTGCCGGTGATCCTGAAGAACATGCTCAGGAGGGCGCTGGCACCGCAGTTCACCGACAACTGGCCCATCTGGAGAGGGTTCGACACCGCGGCGGCGCGGATGCGCTCCGTCATCGACGACGTGATCGTCACGACCCGCGCCTCGGATCCAGAGAAGCGCACCGACCTGCTGTCGCTGCTGCTGTCCGCTCGCGACGACGCAGGAGAGGGGCTCACCGACGAGGAGGTCCGCGACGAGCTCACCACGATGCTGTTCGCCGGCACCGAGACGACGGCCTCCACGCTCTCCTGGGCCCTGCATCACCTGGCAGAGCGGCCCGACGTGGAGGAGGAGTTGCTGATCGAGATCGACAAGGTGGTGGGCGACGGCCCGGTCGCCTTCGAGCACGTGCGCCAACTGCCGAGCGTCACCCGGGTCCTCGACGAGGTGATCCGGCTGCACGGGGTGGTGTCGCTGATGCGCCGGACGACCGAGCCGGTCACCATCGGCGGCTTCGACATCCCCGCCGAGACCGAGGTCCTGTTCAGCCTGTACGCGCTGCACCGCCATCCCGGCCTGTACCCGGACCCGGACCGCTTCGACCCCGACCGGTGGCTGCCCGAGCGGGCCGCCGAGCGGCCGCGTGAGCACGTCGTGCCCTTCGGGGCAGGCAACCGCAAGTGCATAGGCGACAAATTCGCGTGGATGGAGGCCACGATCACGCTGGCCACGATCCTGCCCCGCTGGAAGCTGCGTCCCGTGCCCGGCACGAAACCGCCGAAGGAGTCCACGGCGTCCATGGCGCATCCCACGCGCATGCCGATGGTCGTTCAACCCCGCTGACGCACAGCCGCATCGGTGGCCGGTCCCGTACGCAGGTGCTCAGGGACCGGCGGCCCACGTACGTGGCAGACCGCCGCTGACCGCCTGGAGAAAGAGGCGACGGACGCCGGCCGGTGGTCTCAGCCGATCGGCCGGCGGGTCTCCTCGCGGACCTGAGCCGTCGCCTCCGCCGCGGCGGCGAGGTCGACCTCCTCGGGGGACTGCGTCGCCCCGGCCGCCGTGATCACCGACACCGACGCGTTCGTGTTCTCGTCGGCCCACGCGCAGATGGGAAGCGGACTGCTGCCGCCGCCGGCCTGTGCCATGGTGACGACCTGGCAGGTGATCGTGACCTCCGAGCCGGCCGGGACGAAGTCCTTCGCCGGTACGGAGAGCGTGGCGCCGTCCGCCGTAGCGGCGCCGTCCAGGATCTTCCTGCGGGCTGTGGCCGGGTCCTTGATGCTGCCGTGCATGCCGGAGAGCACCAGGACTCCGCCCTCGGACGTCGAGGTGTACTGGGCCACGGTGGCCTGCGGGTCACGGATGTCGGACTCGTCGACGGCGGACGACTCCAGCTGCTGCTGCCGCTGGGCGGACTGGTCGTCGGCGAGTTCGTACTTCCCGTCGAGGAGCGTCTTCGGGGCCGTCAGTTCGTACTGGGCCGCCGGGAATTCGCTGCCGCCGCCCGCCTCGTCCGAGCGCTCGTCGCCGCTGTTGCCGAACCAGACGAGCAGGAGGATCAGCGGGATCGCCCCGAGCGCCAGGGTGAGCGTCAGTACGGCGGGGGGCCGCCCCAGCCGCCCGCCACCGGGTGGGGCGGCCGGCCGTAGCCGGGCTGCGGGTGGGGTGGCCGGCCGTAGCCGGGGTGCGGATGCCCCGGCTGCTGCGGGTACGGCTGGTACTGCGGTTGGCCGTACGGATTCGGCTGCTGCCCGTACGGGTTCTGCGGCGTCGACATGACCATGACGCTACTTGACCGGCAGCGGCACCTCTCCACCCCACGGCACGACAGACGCCTCGTCCGGCGCCGGTGTCCGAAGCGGAACTGCCGAGCATGCGGAGGCCCCGCCTGCGGGGCAGGACGGGCCCCGGCGCGCGAGACACCGTGGAGGCCCGCACGGCGTCTGTCTCGCTCCGGCTCACACGGGCAGGAGACGGCTGTCCTCCACCTGAAACAGCCGGCCGGTCTCACCGATGCTCACGCCGCCGATCGCCGCCTCAAACCGGAGCTCGAGGTACGGACCGAGCTCCTCAAGGCCATTTGGCGTGAACTGCATGGTGACAAGGGCCCCGGCCCCGCTCGGGAGGTCCGCACCTTGGGTTGCCACATGCAGCCCCGTCCAGCCCAGGTAGCCCCCGTCCCACCTTCGCACGGTGTGCTCGCCGGCCCTCAGGCGCTCGAACTCGACATGCGATACCCGCAGGTCCTGGCCACGGCCGAGCCAGAGCCTTCGGCACCTGCACACGCGGAGCCGAGGGTGAAGACGGACATGGCGGTGCGCCCGCACCGCGAACGATAACTCGCGGGGTAAGTCCCGTGATCCGCGTTCCAGGCCGATGGATATCTCCGCGCCCGTTGGCCTGGCGGCCGCGAACAGCTTCATCGTGTGCCCCATGATGCTCTCCAGCCTCAGCATGGCTCGCACTCCTTCGTAGACGCTGATACGGCGGCGATGTCTACGTTGATCATCTCCCCCGTACCAGGGAACCCCGCGGCGAGGGCAGCACCCAGCGGGCCGAAGACAGGTTGGCCGATAAGGCTCTGCGCCGGCTACAGCCGGGTTCAGTGACGGGGCGGTGCCGCCGGCATCCCGGCGGGAGCGTGCTGCGCTCGACCGGCGGTCGGCTCCCCCGTGCTCGGGTGTCGCGGCCTCGATGCCGTCCTGGGGCCACCAGTACGACCGGACAGTCAAGGACGTGGAGCCGTCGACGTCGACGGCGACCTGGACGGACTCGCTCAACGAGACGCCCGGCGAGGGGAAACGACGACCACAACGGTCACTCAGCGCCGCACGGCCGTAAGTCGTGGCTATACGGGAACAGGGCCGGTAAGGGCCACCGGTCGTGACGTCAGGCCGACGGCGCGCGGCCGGCGTCCTGCCCGCGCAGCCCCGCCGCCTCGCGCGCCAGCGTCTCGACCCGGCTCCAGTCCCGGACCGTCAGCGCGTCGGCCGGCAGCATCCAGGTCCCGCCGACGCAGCCCACGTTGGGCAGCGCCAGATACGCCGGTGCCGACGCGAGCGAGACGCCGCCCGTCGGGCAGAAGCGGGCCCCGGGCAGCGGGCCGGCCAGCGACCGCAGGTACGCGGCGCCGCCCGCGGCCTCCGCCGGGAAGAACTTCATCTCGTGCACACCGCGCTCCAGCAGCGCCACGACCTCCGAGGCCGTCGAGACACCCGGCAGGAACGGCACGCCCGACCCGCGCATGGCCTCCAGCAGCGTGTCCGTCCATCCGGGGCTGACCAGGAAACGCGCCCCGGCCGCCAACGCCGCGGCGACGCCGTCCGGCGAGACCACGGTGCCCGCGCCCACGACCGCGTCCGGCACCTCCGCCGCGACGGCCCGGATCGCGTCGAGCGCGGCGGGCGTACGCAACGTCACCTCGATCGCGGGCAGCCCGCCCGCGACGAGGGCGCGCGCGAGCGGCACGGCGTCGGCCGCGTCATCGATGACGACGACGGGCAGGACGGGGGCGAGGTCCAGCACGGACGGGGCGGAAGTCATGCGCCCATCCTGCCCAGCGGAGGCATCTAGCGCAACGATCGTTGCGCAGCGTGCAACGTCTCAGTGGATCTCCGACACCAGCACGTCGAGCTTCCCCGCCGCCGGTGTCTCCACCACGTACCCCAAGTCCCGCAGCGCCTCCACCAGTTCGCCCGGCGACCCCGGCGCCGCACCCGCCTCCAGCAGGCTCCGCACGATCCGCCCCTTCGTCGCCTTGTTGAAGTGGCTGACCACCTTCCGGGTCGGCGCGTGCAGCACCCGCACCGTCGCCGTACGCGCCGCGGCCTCCCCCTTCGGCTTCCACGCCGCCGCGTACGCCGACGACCGCAGGTCCAGGACCAGCCCGTCCCCGGCCGCATCCGGCAGCACCGACGCCATCGGCCCCCGCCAGTACGCACCCAGCGCACCCAGCCCCGGCAGCTTCACACCCATCGAGCAGCGGTAGGAGGGGATGCGGTCGCCGAGACGCACCGCGCCCCACAGGCCGGAGAACACCAGCAGCGACTGCCGGGCCCGCCGACGGGCGGCCGCGTCCAGCGTGGCCAGGCCCAGCGCGTCGTACAGCACGCCCGTGTAGATCTCGCCGGCCGGACGCGTACCGGCCGTCCGCAGCCCGGCGTTCTTCGCGACCTCGCCACGCAGCCCCTCGCTCAGACCGAGGACCTCCCGCGCCTTCGTCTCGTCCGAGGCGCACAGTTCGACCAGCTCGTCCAGGACGGCGGCGCGTGCCTCGGCGAGCCCCGGCAGGGACAGCGACTCGGGCTTCAGGGGCGCCCCGCGGCCCGAAGCGGCCTTCCCCTCCGACGGCGGCAACAGCACGAGCACGGCAGATCTCCTTCATGGCGTACGGGGGAGGGGGTGCGGCCCCCGAGCCAGCCTACAAAGCGCGCGGGCCGCCGAAATGCCACGGCCCCCGCTCCGCCATACGCTCGGTCCATGCCCCGCCGCCCCATCCGTCTGACCGGCGCAGCCGAGGCCCCGCCGCTTCGCGCCGCCCTGCGCGAACTGCGTGCGACGATCGGCGTCAGCGAGGACTTCCCGGCCGCGGCACTCGCCGAGGCGGAACAGGCCGCCCGCGCCCCCCGCCTGCCCGCAGCCGACGAGACCGGCATCCCGTTCCTCACCATCGACCCGCCGGGCTCGGTCGACCTCGACCAGGCGATGCACCTGACCCGGCGCGAGGGCGGCGGCTACCGCGTCCGGTACGCGATCGCCGACGTCGCCGCGTTCGTCACGCCCGGCGGGGCGCTGGACGCCGAGGCCCACCGCCGGGTGCAGACCCTGTACTTCCCCGACGGGAAGATCCCGCTGCACCCGCCGCTGCTCTCCGAGGGCGCCGCCAGCCTGCTCCCCGGCCAGACCGCGCCCGCCCTGCTGTGGTGCATCGACCTCGACGACGAGGGCCGCGCCGTGACGACGGATGTACGCCGGGCCCTCGTCCGCAGCCGGGCCAGGCTCGACTACGCGGGCGCGCAGCAGCGGATCGACGCCGGCACGGCCGAGGAGCCGCTCGCCCTGCTCAAGGAGATCGGCGCCCTGCGCGAGGCGCTGGAGGTCGAACGCGGCGGGATCTCCCTCAACGTCCCCGAGCAGGAGGTCGTCCAGCAGGACAGCACCTACGCCCTCGAATACCGCGCCCCGCTGCCCGCGGAGGCGTGGAACGCCCAGATCTCCCTGCTGACCGGCATGGCCGCGGCCGACCTGATGGTCGCGTCCGGCACCGGCATCCTTCGCACGCTGCCCACCGCCCCCGACGGTGCGGTGGCCCGGCTGCGCCGCTCGGCGACCGCGCTGCACATCGACTGGCCGCACCACGTCTCGTACGCGCAGCTCGTGCGCTCCCTCGACCCGCACGACGGCCGGCACGCGGCCTTCCTCCAGGAGTGCACGACGCTGCTGCGGGGCGCGGGGTACACGGCGTTCACCGGCGGCGTGCTGCCCACGCCCGCCGTGCACGCGGCCGTCGCGGACGAGTACACGCACTGCACCGCTCCGCTGCGCCGCCTCGTGGACCGCTACGCCGGTGAACTGTGCCTGGCGGCGGTGGCCGGGCAGGAGCCCCCCACGTGGGTGGCGGAGGCGCTGGAGAAGCTGCCCCGGGAGATGGCCGAGGGGTCACGGCGGGCGGGCACGGCGGAGCGCGGGTACGTGGACATCGTGGAGGCGGCCGTGCTGCGCGACCGCGTCGGCGAGGTCTTCGACGCGGTGGTGGTCGACGTCAGGGAGAACGAGCCGGACGTCGGCACCGTCCAACTGGAGGACCCGGCGGTGGTGGCCCGGGTGGAGAGCGACGGGGCCGGCCTGCCCCTGGGGGAGCGGCTGCGGGTACGGCTCACGCAGGCGGACCCGGTCCGGGCGAAAGTGCTGTTCGCTCCCGCGTGACGGCGTCGCGCAGACTCGGCGAGGGCGCGGGCGTCCTGCTCGAAGTGACCTCCAGCCGACCGGACGTCGATCGGGAGATCAAACGCGCTGCTAGGCCCGCGGCGGTGTCCCGCTCCACCTGCTCGTGGACCGGGAGACGTCCACCGTGACGCTCTTCAGCGACCCGGAGGACGGCGAGTGCATGCGCCGCGACCTGGCGCCGTTCGGCAAGCCGCTCCCCCCTCCGCGAGTCCTTCGGCTTCGATCTTGAGACGGCCGACTTCCCGTGAAACGCCGGGTAGCATGACCACCACGGCAGACGAGCCGGGCGGGCGGCCGCGTGGAGATTCTTGTGGATCTCCCCGAGGAACGTCCGGGCTCCACAGGGCAGGGTGGTGGCTAACGGCCACCCGGGGTGACCCGCGGGACAGTGCCACAGAAAACAGACCGCCGGGGATCTCGGTCCTCGGTAAGGGTGAAACGGTGGTGTAAGAGACCACCAGTGCCCAGGGTGACCTGGGCAGCTAGGTAAACCCCACCCGGAGCAAGGTCAAGAGGGGCCACTTCGGTGGCCCTGCGCGGACGTATCAGGGCTGCCCGCCCGAGTCCGCGGGTAGACCGCACGAGGCCGGCGGCAACGCCGGTCCTAGATGGATGGCCGTCGCCCCGACGACCGCGAGGTCCCGGGGGACAGAACCCGGCGTACAGCCCGACTCGTCTGCCTCTCAGCTCTCTGACCTGCGGATACGCTCCCGATTTCTTGATCCGGGCCGGTGCTGGGAAGAACCTGGGAAGAATCAGAATCAGGTGAGGCTGCAGGAGCGGCCGGGGCCTTTTCTCGTGACACCGACAAGACGCTCAGCGGCCGGTCCTCGGGAACACCGCCCGGACACATCTGTCCCCGAAGGCCGCCGGTGTCACGACGCTCGGAGGCCGTTCAGCAGGGTGTCCACGACCACGTCCGCCCCCTGCGCGGGGCTGAGTTCGGGCAGCTGCCGGGACACGAGGTGCATGAGCTGCGGCAGCAGTGCGCTCGCCCATCCCTGGGGAAGGCCGCGCCGCAGGAGGCCTTCGTCGGTGGCGCGTTCGAGGAAGGCGTCGACCTCGCGGACGGACCTGTCGCGGCGCGACTGGAAGTCGTCGTCGGCGAGCATGCGCGTGAGGTCGACGGGCCAGGCGCGGTTGACGGCGATGATGTTCTCGACGTAGCGGTGCAGGGCGACGGCGACGGGTGCTTCGCGCAGTCGTGCGTCCTCGATGGCCCGCTCGACGGCCGTGAGGCGCGATGCGTAGATCGCGGCGATGAGTTCTTCGCGGGAGGCGAAGCGGCGGTAGACGGTGCGCCGGTCCACGCCTGCCTCGGCGGCGATGCTCGCGATGCTCGCGCCGGGGTCGGCGGCGAGCATGCGTGCCCCGGTGGTCAGGACGGCTTCCAGGTTGCGCGCTGCGTCGGCTCTCACCGCACCGAGTCTAGTGACCGGATGTGGAGCCTGAGGCACCTAATGCCCCTCAACGGTAGGAAATTCGGCGCTAAGTGCCACGGTGCAGTGCCAGCAAGGCCGTCCATGTGCACTCCTCCAGGGGGTCAGCGGACGGTGGCGCGGGCGGCCTCCTCGATCACGTCGGCCACCAGATGGGGGTGGGAGACGGCGACCGAGTGGGAGGCGGCGATCTCGACGGTGTGCGCGTGGGCGCGCTTGGCCATGAAGCGCTGGACGGCGGCGGGGATGTTGAGGTCGCGGGTCGTGACGATGTCCCAGGTGGGCTTGGTCTTCCAGGCCGCGGTGGTGGCCTTCTCCTCCAGAGCGGCCTGGGCGACGGGACGCTGCTCGGCGGCCATCAGGGCGGCCTGCTCCGAGGGGACGTCGGCGGCGAACTGGTCGCGGAACTTGTCCTGCTGGATGAACAGGTCGGTGGCGGTGGAGCCGTCGGCCTGCTGGTAGGTGACCGGGTCGAGGGCGTCGGGGAGGGTGGAGCCCGGGTACTTGCCGGTGAGCTCCAGGGCGCTCTCGCCGGGGGCGGGCAGGAAGGCGGCGACGTAGACCAGCGCCTTGACCTCGGGGTCGTCGGTGGCGGCCTGGCTGATGACGTTGCCGCCGTAGGAGTGGCCGACGAGGACCTTCGGTCCCTTGACGTGGTCGAGGACCGTGCGCAGGGCCGCGGCGTCGGACGCCGGGCCGCGCAGCGGATTGGCGGCGGCGACGACCGGGTAGCCGGCGGCGTGCAGGTCGGCGATGACGCCGTTCCAGCTGGAGCCGTCCGCGAAGGCGCCGTGCTCCAGGACGATGGTCGGCTTCGCGTGCCGGGCGGCCTCGGCGGCCTCGGCGGCGCCGTTGGCCGTGCCGCTGAGGGCGAACGCGCCGAACGCGAGCCCCGCCGTGACCGCCGAGGCCGCACCCGTCACCAGCCGCTTGCGTCCACCCTTGATGCTCACCACGACAAACCCCTCTCAGGAATGTTCTCGGTCATGGGGCGGGCCCGGTCCAGTCGCCGTGCGTCACCGCCCTGAGTGGTGACGACCTTGCCACTGTCTCGCGTCACCGGTCAAGCTGGTGATGATAATGTCATCGCCCCGTGTGGGTAATGAATCCAAGTGCTACATTGAAGTGACAGTTGGATGGTCGTCGAACGTCTCACCGCGGCACCAGAGGGAGGAAGCGCGTGATCACCTATGACCGGCTTTTCATCGGGGGTTCCTGGGTCGAGCCGAGCACCCCGGAGCTGCTCGACATCGCCTTGCCGCACGACCGGTCGGTGGTCGGCCGCGCCGCCCAGGCGCAGCCGGCGGACATCGACCGCGCGGTGGCCGCGGCACGGGCGTCCTTCGAGGCCGGCGAGTGGCGTCTGACCCCGCCCGGCGAGCGGATCGCGATACTGCGGCGGTTCAACGCGCTGCGCGAGGAGAACGCGGAGAGGATCGCGCACCTGATCTCGCTGGAGAACGGTTCGGCCGGCTGGTTCACCCGCGCCGGACAGCCCGGTCTGACCCGTCAGGCGAACGCCTACCTGAAGGCGGCGGAGGAGTTCGCCTGGGAGGAGACGCTCGCGCCGTCCGACCCCGCGTCGCCGGTGCGCAGCGTGGTGCGCCGTGAAGCGATCGGCGTCGTGGCCGCGGTGATCCCCTGGAACTCGCCCTTCTCCTCGGCCACCGCGAAGATCATCCCCGCCCTGGTCGCCGGCAACTCCGTGGTCCTCAAAGTGTCCCCGGAGAACTCGCTCAGCATGGGCTTCCTGGCCGAGCTGCTGGAACGGGTGGGCCTGCCCGAGGGCGTGATCAGCGTCCTGCCCGCGGACCGGGAGACCAGTGAGCACCTGGTCTCGCACAAGGAGGTCGACAAGATCGCCTTCACCGGCTCGACGCGGGCGGGCCGCCGTATCGCCTCGATCGCCGGCGAGCAGCTCAAGCGGGTCAGCCTGGAGCTGGGCGGCAAGTCCGCAGCGATCGTCCTGCCCGACGCCGACATCGACAAGGCCGTCGCGGGCGTGAGGTTCGGCTCCCTGCTCAACAATGGCGAGTCCTGCATCGCCCAGACCAGGATCCTGGCCCCGCGCAGCCGGTACGAGGAGATCGTGACCGCGTTGAAGGAGCTGGTGGAGTCGCTGAAGGTCGGCGACCCGGGCGACCCCGACACCTTCATCGGCCCGATGATCCGCCCGGACCAGCAGGAGCGGGTGCGCGACTACATCCGGCTGGGCATCGAGGAGGGCGCTCGTCTGGTCACCGGCGGTCCGCAGATCCCGGACGGTCTGGAGAAGGGGAACTACGTCACCCCCACGGTCTTCGCCGACGTGGACAACTCCATGCGGATCGCGCAGGAGGAGATCTTCGGCCCGGTCCTGGTGGTCATCGCCTACGACGACGAGGACGACGCCGTCCGTATCGCCAACGACTCCGAGTACGGCCTCTCCGGCGGCGTCTGGTCCTCCGACGAGGAGCACGCCCTGGCGGTCGCCCGCCGCGTTCGCACCGGAACCGTCACGGTCAACGGCGCCTCCGTCGCCTTCGACGGCCCCTTCGGCGGCTTCAAGGCCAGCGGTATCGGCCGCGAGTACGGCGCCGTCGGCCTCGGCACCTACACCGAGTACAAGACCATCACCGTCTGACCTCGAACACCGAATGTCGTCACCGCATTGACTGGTGACGCAAGCGGGTGCCATGATTTCGTCACCGCTTCAACCGGTGACGCCTGGATGGCGTTCCGGTCGGCCGGCGGTCGAAGACCTTCCGAACAGATGGGGAGCACGAGTCATGGCAGTCAGTTACACCGCCGTTGTCGACGTCGCGGGAGAGGGCAGGAACGGCGGTCGCGTCCGCTCCTCCGACGGTCTGCTGGAGACCGGCCTCACCCTCCCCAAGGAGCTGGGCGGCGCGGGCACCGCGACCAACCCCGAGCAACTCCTTGCCGCCGGCTGGGCCGCATGCTTCCTCGGCGCCCTCCGTCGCGCCGCCACCTCTCGGGGGATCCGTCTCACCAGCACCACCATCACCGCCGAGATCACGCTCACCCACGACGACGGCGAGTTCTCCCTCTCGGCAGTTCTCAGCCCGGTCCTCGGCGGTGTCGACCAGGCCACCGCGGAGGAACTCGCGCACGCCGCCCACCAGATCTGCCCGTACTCCAAGGCCACGCGCGACAACATCCCGGTCACCATCCACGCCGCTGCCGCCTGACAGGCCCCCCTTGACCGCGGGTCCCGCGTTCCCCTCCACACCCCCGGCGCGGGGCCCGCACCCCGTACCCGTCAGCCGCATCCACACCGCCGACCGAAGAGCGAGGGCAGGGCATGACCTCCATGACGCACGCGCACGTACGGACCGCCAGGCATCGTCGTTCGGAAGCCGGCCGTGTCTTCGGTGAGCGGCTGTCCCCGGGCGAGGCGCACGCCGAGAGCCGCGACCGGCCGACGGACGCGCAGCTGTGGAGCTGAGTGGAGAGTGCGGTGCTGTCGGGGTACGGCCCGGCCGCTTCGAACTTCCTGTGAAGACAGGCGTTGACGCGACCTCGAGCGCGGTCCGGGTGATCGCGTCCGTGACGGGGAGGGCGGCGGCGGCAGGACCGAGTCATCGGGACCGGCGGACGCCGCCCCGCGGTGTCTTCCGGGGCTCGCCGCCGACTGAGCCCGCGTTCGCCGGGACCGTGAGCTGCCCCGCTCGGGGGATCAGCGCGCGGTCACGGAGGGCGCGGTCTTCTTGCGTGCGCGGTAGGCGGCGGCCTTGATCTTGTTGCCGCAGGACTCCATTCCGCACCACTGGCGCCGCATGCCACGGGAGCGGTCGATGTAGACCCGGGTGCACTCGGGGTTGCCGCACTCCTTCATCAAGGGGACGTCCGGGCCGCTGAGCAGTTCCACGGCCTGCCGGGCGACGGTCGCCAGTGCCTGCTCGGGCGTCGCCTCGCTGTGCCGGCCCGTCAGCGTGAGCTGCGGCGTCACGGGGGTCTTGCGGGCGGTGGCGTTGACCACGGCGAGCGCCTCGCGGTCGAACTCCTCGCCGAGACGTCGGTTGGTGACGAGACGGTATATGGCCTCGCGCACAGCCGTCGCCTCCCGGACGTCGTCCTCCTCGCCGGGAGTGATCGCGTCCACCAGTCCGGACTCCAGGTACCAGGCATTCAGACGCTCCGGCGTCACGAACATCTCGAACCGGACCGAGCGCCGGGCCCGGAGGGTGGCCGCGAAGTCGAGGGCCGGGTGCCCGCACACGAATACATGGTCAAGATTCACATCACCATCTTGACAGGTGACTCCCGGCGGGCGCAAGAATCGTCACCGTTTCGGGCGGTGCCCCGCGCGGAAGCGTGGTCGCGAGCGTACGGCACCGCGGCCCGGCCCGCGCAGGTCAGCACCCGCGACGGGCGGGCGTCGCCTCCTCCCGGTCGCGCCCCGGTTCCAGACGGAGTTCGCGGCCCTGCCCACCGCCGGCACAGCCAGCGGTCGTGGCCGGCCACGACGATCGCGCCGGGGCCGGCACCCGGCGCGGACTCCAGTTCGTCGCACAGCGGCGGAGAGAGATGGTTGGTGGGCTCGTCGAGCAGCAGCAACTGGGGCGGGTGGGCCACCAGCAGTGCCAGTGCCAGCCGCCGGCGCTGTCTCACGGACAGCCGTCCGACCGATGTGCCAGGTCCGCCTCGTGCAGCAGGCCGAGCGAACGCAGCGGCGCCTTCTCGGCCCGCTCCGCGCCCAGCGACATCCGGTAGGTGTCCCGGACCATGCGGTCGGCCCCGCTCGAACACGGTGTCCTGGGTGAGCAGCCCACCGTCATCCCGTGCCGCCGGCGCACCTCGCCCTCGACCGGGAGGCGTCCGGCGAGCACCGCGAGCAGCGCCGACCTGCCCGCCCCGTTGCGGCCCGTGACCAGCAGCCGCTCGGTGACCGAGACCTCCAGTCCGTCCAGCGCGAGCCGGCCGGGCACCCGTACGTCGCGAAGGCGCACCAGGGGCCGCGAGCCCTCCTCCGCACGTGCGGCCAGGTCCCCGGCGGCGAACCGCAGCGGGCGCGGCGGTTCGGCGGCTCGGGTGCGTTCCAGCCCTCCAGCCGCCGCGTGGCGTTGCGCACCCCGGCGGGAGATCTGGCTCTGCACCCGGCCGGCCCGGTGGCCGTACCCGCGGTCGGGGAGACGCCGTCGAGGACGCGGCGGCCGCCCAGGTCGCGCACGAGGTCATGGGCGAGGTCACGGGCGAGCAGAGCGGGCTGGGGCACAGGGAGCCGTCCAGGGTGATCGGTGGGCGGCCCGCCGGGCGCAGGGCCTCGGACGCGGGCCACGTCACACCTCGGCGGCTCACACCGCGGGAGCTCCCGTTTCCCTGAGCGTGCCGTCGGCCAGCCGCAGCCAGCGGTTCACGCCGATCTCGGCGAGGAACCGCTCGTCGTGGCTGACCACCATGAAGGCGCCCTGGTAGGAGTTGAGCGCGCTTTCCAGCCGGCCGACGCTGAGCAGGTCGAGGTTGTTGGTCGGCTCGTCGAGCAGGAGCAGGTGGGGGGCCGGTTCGGCGCACAGCACACAGGCCAGGGTGGCGCGCAGCCGTTCACCGCCGGACAGGACGCCGACCGGCAGGTGTGCCCGCGCGCCGCGGAAGAGGAAGCGGGCGAGCAGGTTCATCCGCTCGGCCTCGGGCCGCTCCGGCGCGAACGCGGCGAAGTTCTCCGCCACCGTGCGGTCCGGGTCCAGCAGGTCCAGGCGCTGCGAGAGGTAGGCGGTCCGGCCGTCGTTGCGCTTGATCTGCCCGCAGTCCGGGGCGAGTTCGCCGGTGATCAGACGCATCAGGGTGGTCTTTCCCGCGCCGTTGGGCCCGGTCAGCGCGATGCGTTCGGGGCCCCGGACTGTCAGGTCGACGCCGCCCGCGGCGAACACGGCCTTCCCTCCGAGGCGGACCTGCATCCCCTCGCCGAGGAAGAGGTTGCGCCCGGCGGGGACCTGGGTGTCGGGCAGGTCCAGGGTGATGCGCTGCTCGTCGCGGAGCGCGCGCCCGGCTTCGCTGAGCCGGGCCTTCGCCTCGTCGACCCGGGCCGCGTGCATCTGTCCGGCCCGGCCCGCGGACTCCTGTGCGCCCCGCTTCATGTTGCCGGCGAAGATACGGGGCAGGCCGGCGCTCTTGAGGTTGCGTGCGGCGTTGCTCGCGCGGCGCTCGGCGCGCTCGCGGGCCTGCTGCATCTCCCGCTTCTCCCGCTTCAGCTCCTGCTCGGCGTTGCGGACGTTCTTCTCGGCGGCCTCCTGCTCGGCGCGTACGGCCTCCTCGTACTCGGTGAAGCTGCCGCCGTAGAGGCGCAGTTCGTCGCCGGTGAGTTCGGCGATGCGTTCCATGCGGTCCAGCAGCGAGCGGTCGTGGCTGACCAGCAGCAGGCAGCCGGTGAAGTCCGACAGCACGTCGTAGAGCTTGTGACGGGCCTCCAGGTCGAGGTTGTTGGTGGGCTCGTCGAGGAGCAGCACGTCGGGGCGCCTGAGCAACTGGGCGGCGAGGCCGAGCGAGACGACCTGGCCGCCGCTGAGCGTGCTCAGGCTGCGGTCCAGGGCGAGCTCCGCCAGGCCGAGACGGTCGAGCTGGGCGCGGGTGCGCTCCTTGATGTCCCAGTCGTCGCCGATGGTGGCGAAGTGCTCCTCGCTGACGTCCCCGGCTTCCACGGCGTCCAGGGCCCGGATCACCGCCGCGACGCCGAGCACCTCGGCGACCGTGAGGTCACCGGTCAGGGGGAGGCTCTGGGGGAGGTAGCCGAGCGTGCCGGTGACGGACACCGAGCCGGTGGCGGGCTTCAGTTCGCCGGCGATCAGTTTGAGAAGGGTGCTCTTGCCCGAGCCGTTGGGGGCGACCAGGCCGGTGCGGCCGGTGTTCACGGCGAACGACAGGTCGTGGAGGACCGGGGTGTCGTCGGGCCAGGCGAAGGACAGGTTCGAGCAGACGACGGACGCGTCGGACATGGAGATGACCTCGAAGGGTGAGGGCAGAGAGCAGACTTCCGCCCTGGGCAGACATGGGAAAGGGGTACGACGGGACGGACCACGTCGGCGGCGCTCCTGAGCACCGGCCGGTGGCCGTCAGATCCGGATCTCACCCGGAGATGTCGTCTTCACCCGCCACGTCTGCGACTCCTCGATACACGTTCCAGGTCACCCGCAGCGTAGCAGTCGTCGTCCCGGGCCACGGCGGCAAAAGGGCAGACGTGGGTGTGCAGCGGTCCCTGCGGGCCGAGTGGATCCGCCCTGCGCCCTCCCTATCGCGTGTGCAGCTACCCCAGGTGTCCCGCTACAAGGGCCACGGCGACCCGGACGCCGCTTCCAGCTTCCGGTGCGTCTTCCCGGTCCGGCGGTGACCGGGGCTCCACGGGCAGTCGGCCGTCCTGCTTCTCGTCTGCCGGGTGCCTCCACCGGGAGGGTCAGGCGGCCGGGCCGCCCAGGTCGTACCGTTCCTTGACCAGTTCCAGGTGCACCCAGCTCTCCACCCCGAGCACGCCCCGGCGGCCCCGCATCTCGTCGAGGGTCGTGCGGACCGTCGCGAGCGACTCGGCGGTGATCGTGCCGACGAGCTCCGCCCGGCCGACGCACGCCGACAGGAACGACACCCGCTCCAGACCGGCCAGGGCGTCGGCCACCGGCTTCCGCGCGCCCTCGACCCGTACGGCGAAGCCGCAGAGGTAGCCCATGCCGAGCAGTTCGGGACGCACCAGGGCCAGCACCTTCACCACGCCGCTGTCCAGCAGGCGCAGGGTGCGCGAGCGGGTGGCCCCCGGGGACAGGCCCACGCGTTCGGCGAGGTCCGCGAAGGGCAGGCGGCCGTCCCGTTCGAGTTCGTCGAGGATCTGCCGGTCCGTCTCGTCGAGTTCGGGCACCTCGGGCACGGCCGCGAGGAGATACGGGTCCTTGAGGTGCTCGATGCCGATCAGCGGGTCGACCACCGACACGCCCGCGAGCGACCGGACCCGCTCGATGGCCCGGTCCAGTGCGTCGAAGCCCTCGGTGCGCAGCTCGGCCATGACGGCGCGCGGCCCGGCGGTGAGGGAGACGAAGGGGGCCTGGGGCATCGCCGCGATCTCGCGGGCGACGGCCTCGGCCGGCCCGTGGGTGTCGACCGACAGGTGCGCGGAGGCCGTCAGCCCGCGCACGGCCGGATGGACCACGGCGACGACCCGTACGGCCCCGGACTCGAGCAGCCGCTGGACGCGTGCGCGGGTCGCCGGCCTCGACAGGCCCACGCGCTGCGCCAGCGTCTCGTAGGCGAGGCGGCCGTCGCTCTGCAGTTCGCGGACGACGGCCAGGTCGATGCGGTCCAGATCCACCTGGGCTGATCCCCTCGGCTCGGTGGCCCCGGCGCGTGCCGCGCCGGGGTCCGCTCACATTCTCGGGCACCGCGCGCGCCGTGGGCCCCGTCGGTGACGGGCCTCACTGACTTTCGCACCGGGAGGTGTGGACAATCGAAGGAAACGAATCGTAAGTTCAATACATCAGCAACCAACGAATCATCTGCGGAGGATCGTATGGGGCGGCCCGTCGTCGTCTTCACCGACACCGAGGACCTGGATCCAGGACCCGGTGCCCGGCTGCTCGCCGACGCCGGCTTCGACGTACGCGTCGCCGACAGCCGCGACCCCGAGGTCATCGGCCGGGCAGGAGCGGACGCCGTGGCGCTGATCGTCGGCTACGCGCGCATCGACGCCGCGCTGCTCGACCGCCTGCCGCGGCTGCGGATCCTGGCCACCATGTCCGCCGGCTTCGACATGGTCGACACCGCGGAGGCCCGGCGCCGCGGCCTGTGGGTGGCCAACCTGCCGGACGCGGCCACCGAGGACGTGGCCGTCCACGCTCTCGCGAGCGCCCTGTCGCTCGTGCGCCGGCTCCCGCAGGCCGACGCCGTCGTCCGGTCCGGCGGCTGGAACGCGGAGTTCGTGGCCGCCGAAGTGCCCCGCCGGGCCAGCGATCTGACCCTGGGACTGGTCGGTCTCGGCCGCATCGCCCGGCACCTGGCCGCCGTCGCCGCGCCGGTCTTCGGCGGCATCGCCGCGTACGACCCGCACGCGGCGGACGGACACTGGCCGGCCGGCGTCCGGCGGTACGCCGGCCTCGACGCCCTCGCGGCGGACTCCGACGTGCTGTCCCTGCACGTCCCGCTCACACCGCGGACGCGTGGCCTGGCCGACGCGCGGCTGCTGGAACGGATGCGGCCCGGCAGCTTCCTCGTCAACGTCGCCCGCGGTGAACTCGTCGACCCGTCGGCCCTGCTGGACGCCCTCGACAGCGGGCGGCTCGCCGGCGCCGCGCTCGACGTCTTCCCCGTCGAACCGCCGCCCGCGGGCGACGCGCTGCGCCGCCACCCCGCCATCCAGCTGTCGCCGCACAGCGCCTACCTCTCCGACACCTCGCGCCGCGCGTACGTGTGCAAGCCGGCCGAGAACGTCATCGCCTGGCTGCGTACCGGCCGCCCGCTGACCCCCGTGGTCGACCCCACCACCACCGTCCCCGTCCGAGGAGCCACCGCATGACCGCCGACCCGGCGACGACCGCCGCCCCCACCGCCGCTGCCGCCTCCGCCGCCGCTGCCGCTGCCGCCGAGGAACCGCGGCTGCGCCGCGAACTCGCCGCCGTGTACCGGCTCGTGGCGCACTTCCGGATGACCGACCTGATCTTCACGCACATCTCCCTGCGGCTGCCGGGCCCCGAGCACCACTTCCTCATCAACCCCTACGGGCTCCTCTTCGAGGAGATCACCGCCTCCAACCTGGTGAAGATCGACCTGGCGGGCAACCCGGTCGAGCCCACCCCGTACCCGGTGAACCCGGCCGGATTCGTCATCCACAGCGCCGTCCACGCCGCCCGCGCGGACGCCCACTGCGTCCTGCACACCCACACCAGGGCGGGCTGCGCCGTCGCCGCGCAGGAGGGCGGGCTGCTGCCGCTCAACCAGATGTCGATGGAGTTCCACAACCGCGTCGGCTACCACGACTACGAAGGCGTCGCCCTCAACCTCGACGAGCAGCGGCGGCTCGTCGCGGACATCGGCGGACACCCGGCGCTGATCCTGCGCAACCACGGCCTGCTGACGGTGGGTGAGAGCGCGGCCCAGGCGTTCCTGCGCATGTACTACCTGGAGAAGGCGTGCGAGATCCAGGTCACCGCGCAGGCCGGCGGCGGGCCGCTGGTCCTGCCGCCCGCCGACGTGTGCGAGTACACCGCGCGGCAGCTCGCGGGCGAGGCGGACGCGGACTTCCAGGACGACGACGCGTACGACCTGGCGTGGGCGGCGATGCTGCGGCTCCTCGACCGGATCGCCCCCGACTACAAGGACTGATCCGCCCGGACGAGCGGGCCGACGCCCGGGTGGCCGCCGCCGGAAGGTGCCGCGCGGCGGGGCGGTGTACCGATGGAGGCGACCACCCGTGAGCGGAAGGACCACCGCCGTGCCCATCGCCGTCAGCAAACTCACCGAGCCCGCCGTCCGCGCCTTCGTCACCGCCGTCAACGCGCACGACCGCCAGAGCTTCCGCGCCGCGCTCACGCCCGGCGCCACGATGTCCGACGACGGCAGCGAGCGGGACATCGACGAGTGGACCGAGAGCGAGATCTTCTCGTCGAACGGCCACATGGACATCGAGAAGCAGACCGCCGACGGGCTCGGCCTGGTCGCCCGCTACCGCAACGACACCTGGGGCGAGATGCGCACCATGTGGCGTTTCACCGTCGAGGACGGGAAGGTGGGCCGCTTCGAGACCGGCCAGGCCTGAACCGCCGCCGGTCGGCCCGCCGGCACGGTACGGCCCGCTCCCGCCTCAGCCGCCCGCGCGCCTGCCTTTCAGCCCCGCGCCGCCGCGCACTGCCCGCGCGACCGGGTTTCGGCCCCGCGCCGTCGCGCATCGCCGACGTCCGGCCGTGCGCCTGGCTTTCAGCCGTGCACTGCCCGCCTTCGGCCGGGCAACCGGCCCTCAGCCGCGCACCGCCCGCGCGCCGCGCACTGCCCGTGTCCGGCCGTGCGACCGGCTTTCAGCCGTGCACTGCCCGCGTTCGGCCGGGCAACCGGCCCTCAGCCGCGCACCGCCCGTGCCGCCGCGCACTGCCCGTGTCCGGCCGTGCGACCGGCCTTTCAGCCCCGCGCCGCCGGCGCGCCACCGTGGACCGCCCGCGCGACCGGCCTTCAGCCCCGCGCCGCCGTGCACCGCCGACGTCCGGCCGTGCGACCGGCCTTTCAGCCCCGCGCCGTCGCGCATCGCCGACGTTCGGCCGTGCGACCGGCTTTCAGCCGTGCACTGCCCGCGTTCGGCCGGGCAACCGGCCCTCAGCCGCGCACCGCCGCACACCACCCGTGTCTGCCCGCGTCCTGCCCCGCGCCGCCGGCGCACCACCCGCGCCCGGCCCTCGGTGCGCCCGCCCGCGCATCGCCGCGCCCCTGCGCTCGCGCCGCCCGCGGCTCACCCGCGGCCGATGAACGGCATGTTCGTCGCCAGTACCGTCGCGAACTGGACGTTCGCCTCCAGTGGCAGTTCCGCCATGTGCCGCACCGTGCGCGCCACGTCGGCCGCGTCCATCAACGGCTCGGACGCCAGTTCGCCGTTCGCCTGCAGGATGCCCGCCTGCATGGCCTGGGTCATCTTCGTCGCCGCGTTGCCGATGTCGATCTGGCCGCAGGCGATCGAGTACGGGCGCCCGTCCAGTGAGATGGACTTCGTCAGCCCGGTCAGCGCGTGCTTCGTCGCCGTGTACGGCGCCGAATGCGGGCGCGGCACATGCGCCGAGATCGAGCCGTTGTTGATGATCCGGCCGCCCTGCGGGTCCTGGTCCTTCATGTGGCGGAACGCCGCCTGCGCGCACAGGAAAGCACCCGTCAGATTGACGTCCACCACCTTGCGCCATGCGGAGTACGGCACGTCCTCGAAGGGGATGCCGCCGGGACCGAACGTGCCCGCGTTGTTGAACAGCAGGTCCACCCGGCCGTAGTGCTCGCGGACCGCCGCGAACAGCGCGTCCACCGCATCCGGGTCGGTCACGTCCGTCGGCACGCACAGGACGTCGGCGCCCGGGCCCGCCAGGGCCGCCGTCTCCTCCAGCGCCTCGGCGCGCCGGCCGGCAAGCGCGACCGCCCATCCGGTGCGGGCGCCCTTGTCCTTCGCGGCGGCGGCCAACTCCAGCGCCACGCTCCGGCCGATGCCCGAGCCCGCGCCCGTCACCACCGCGATCCTCCGTGCAGCGTTCATGCGGCGCAGCGTACGCGCCTGTGCCCTGCACGGAACTCATCCGACCGCCATACGGATGTTGTGTCCTCGACAACACCGATTCGTCACCGGCCACTCCAATGCGTCTGACAACAGCCGCAAGGGGAGGGCCACATGACATCCGCGTCGCACCGGAACCACGCATCCGAGCTCAGAGCGGCGGCCGTACGGCAGCTGGGCCGCCGTACCTTCCTCACCGTCACCTCGGCGGCGGCAGCGCTCGCCTTCAGCGTGGGCCTGCCCGGCACCGCGCACGCCGCCGAGGGCGACGCCCGGAAGATCACCGCGGACCCCTTCACGCTCGGCGTCGCCTCCGGCGACCCCCAGCCCTCCTCCGTCGTGCTGTGGACGCGGCTCGCGCCCAGCCCGCTGGAGCCCGGCAGCGGTCTGCCGCAGACCCGCTTCCCGGTCCGCTGGGAGCTCGCCCACGACGCGCGTTTCACCCGGATCGCCAAGCGCGGCAGCGCCACCGCCCACCCGGAGTTCCACCACAGCGTCCATGTGGAGGCCACCGGCCTCGACCCGGACCGCGTCTACTACTACCGCTTCCGCGCCGGGAACTGGATCAGCCCGGCCGGCCGCACCCGCACCGCGCCCGCCCGCGGTGCCCGGATCGGCGAGCTGAAGCTGGCCGCCGTGTCCTGCCAGGCGTACCACGACGGCTACTTCACCGCGTACCGGCACCTCGCCGACGAGGACCTCGACGTCGTCTTCCACCTCGGCGACTACCTCTACGAGTACGCCGTCAACGCCGTCGGCGGCGCCCGCAACCACACCGACCGCAGGCTGCCCGGCCACTTCGACCGCGAGACGGTCACGCTGGAGGACTACCGGCTGCGCTACGGCCTCTACAAGTCGGACCCCGACCTGATGGCCGCCCACGCGGCCCACCCGTTCGTCGTCACCTGGGACGACCACGAGACCGAGAACAACTACGCGGACGAGACGCCCGAGAACGACGTGCCGCCGGAGGAGTTCCTGCTGCGCAGGGCCGCCGCCTACCGCGCGTACTGGGAGAACCAGCCGCTGCGCGCGCCCCAGCGGCCCACCGGCCCGGACATGACTCTCTACCGCCGGCTGCACTTCGGGCAGCTCGCGCAGTTCGACGTCCTCGACACCCGCCAGTACCGCTCCGACCAGGCGTACGGCGACAAGGCGCACGCCCCCGGCCCCGAATCCGAGGACCCGTCGCGCACCATGATCGGCGAGACGCAGGAGCGCTGGCTCATCGACGGCTGGCGCGCCTCGGACGCCGTGTGGAACGTCGTGCCGCAGCAGGTCAACTTCTCGCAGCGCAAGCTGGACCTGACGGAGCCGGCCAGGGTCAGCATGGACGCCTGGGACGGCTACCCGGCCTCCCGCGACCGCGTCCTGGACGGCGCCGAGGCCGCCGGCGTGGAGAACCTGATGGTCCTCACCGGCGACGTCCATGTCGCGTACGCCTACGACATCAAGCGCGACTACGAGACGCCCGGGGCGAGGACCGTCGGCACCGAGATCGTCGCCACGTCCGTCTCCAGCGGCAAGGACGGCGCCGACCGGCCGGCCACCTGGGAGACCTACACCAAGGCCAACCCGCACATGCGGTTCTACAACGGGCGGCGCGGCTATGTGACCGTCACGCTCGGCGAGCGGCAGGCGCGCGCCGACTTCCGCTCGATGGACTTCGTCACCAGGCCGGGCGGCTCGATCGCCACGTCCGCGTCGTTCGTGACCGAGGCAGGCGACCCCGGTCTGCGCCAGGTCTGACGCCCACTCACCCGGAAAGCGGACGCCGGCGCGGGTCACGCACCGCGTCGAGCGTCCGCGTCACGGCCGCGGTGCGGTACGGCCGGCCCGGAGTGTCCGAGTGACGAAGTCCACTGCTGACGGATTCGCTTCGAACGGACGAGCTGAGAGCATGGCTCGTTGAATCAAGGAACGGAGCTGTCGATGCCGGAGAGCGGCCAGAGCCCCCAAGGACCCGTCCCCGAAGCCGATCCGGCACCTTCCTCCCCCCTCACCGGGGCCCCCGTGGCCCCGGTGGCCACGCGCCGTGCCGGTCTGCTGGTCACGCTGGTGCTGGGCGGGCTCACGGCGCTCCCACCGCTGTCCATGGACATGTACCTCCCGGCGCTCCCGCAGGTCACCGACTCCCTGCGCGCGCCCGCCGCGACGGTGCAGCTCACGCTGACCTCGTGCCTCGCCGGCATGGCGCTGGGACAGCTCGTCGTCGGCCCGATGAGCGACAAGTGGGGCCGCAGGCGGCCGCTGCTCATCGGCATGACCGTGTACGTCGTCGCCACCGTGGTCTGCGCGCTCGCCCCCAGCGCGGGACTGCTCATCGGCTTCCGCCTGGTGCAGGGGCTCGCGGGCGCCGCCGGCATCGTCATCGCCCGCGCCGTGGTCCGGGACCTCTACGACGGCATCGAGATGGCCCGGTTCTTCTCCACTCTGATGCTGATCTCCGGGACGGCGCCCATCATCGCGCCGCTGATCGGCGGCCAGGTGCTGCGGCTGACCGACTGGCGCGGCGTCTTCGTCGTCCTCGCCGCCGTCGGCCTCGTGCTCACCCTCGTCGTCGTGAAGTGGCTGGACGAGACGCTGCCCGTGGAACGACGCCACGGGGGAGGCGTCGGCGAGGCGCTGCGCACGATGCGCGGACTGCTCGGGGACCGTGCCTTCACCGGCTACATGCTGGTGGGCGGGCTCGCCTTCGCGGCCCTGTTCGCGTACATCTCGGCGTCACCGTTCGTGATGCAGGAGATCTACGGGGCCTCGCCCCAGCTCTTCAGCCTGCTCTTCGGCCTCAACGCGGTCGGTCTGATCACGGCCGGGCAGATCAACGGCAAGGTGCTCGTCGGGCGGGTCGCCCTCGACAAGGTGGTCGCCGTCGCGCTGACCGTGCTCACACTCGCGGCGGTGGTGCTGCTGCTGATGACGGCGGGCGTGTTCGGCGAGGTGGGCCTGGTGCCGGTCGCCGCCGGCCTGTTCGTGCTCTCGGCGGCGATGGGGTTCGCCTCGCCGAACACCACCGCGCTGGCGCTGCTGCGCACTCCGCACGCGGCCGGCTCGGCCTCGGCCCTCATCGGCACGTCGTCATTCCTCGTCGGCGCGGTCGCGTCCCCCCTGGTGGGCATCGCGGGCGAGACGACCGCGGTCCCCATGGCCGTGGTGCAGCTGTGCTGCGGGGTGGCGGCGCTGGCGTGCTTCGCGGGCCTGTGCCGCCCCTGGCAGCGCGACAGGTCCGGCCCGTCCGCGGCTGTTGCCGAGGACTGAGGCCCTGCGCCTCGACTGCCGAGCAGGTGTCGCAGGCCCCCGGCGTCCGTCCAGGTGAAGAGGCCCGCGTCCGAGATCTCCGCAGTCCGGCACGCGTACGTGCGCGGGGGCGGCTCGGGGCATCGGCGCGGCAACCGGGGCCCCGGACTCGGGGCAGTTCGTCGCAGGGGGGCGCGGAGTGCCGTCCGGGGCCGTCCGTGCGACTCCGTCACGGCAGGCCGGACATGCCTAGAATCTCCCGGTGAACGCCTCCGCCCCCACCGCCGAGACCCTGCGCGGCGCCCTCGCCGGGCTGCTGGACGGTCTGCCGCCCCGGCAGGCCGCGCAGGCCGTCGAGCGGCTGATCGCCAACTACCGGGGCACCACCCCGACCGACGCCCCCGTGCTCCGCGACCGCTCCGACGTCGCCGCCTACGCCGCGTACCGGATGCCCGCGACCTTCGAGGCCGTACGGTCCGCGCTCGCGGCGCTGCGCCGGGCGGCGCCCGCGTGGACGCCGGCCACGCACACCGACATCGGCGGCGGCACGGGCGCGGCGAGCTGGGCGGTGGCCGACGCGTGGCAGGAGCCGGCGCCGCAGACGACGGTGCTCGACTGGGCGGAGCCCGCGCTGGAGCTGGGCCGCGAGCTGGCGCTCGCCTCGCCTCTCCCGTCGCTGCGGGCCGCGCGCTGGCAGCGTTCCCGGATCAGCTCGGCGCTCCGCGTCGAGAGCACCGATCTCGTGACGGTGTCGTACGTGCTGAACGAGCTGTCCGAGGCCGACCGCGCCGCCGTGGTGGCCGAGGCGGCGCGTGCGGCGCAGGCCGTGGTGATCGTCGAGCCCGGGACGCCCGACGGCTACGAGCGGATCATCGAGGCCCGCGACGCGCTGATCGCGGCCGGCCTCACCGTCGCGGCTCCCTGCCCGCACAGCGCGGCGTGCCCCATCGAGCCCGGCGCCGACTGGTGCCACTTCTCGGCCCGGGTCTCCCGCTCGTCCCTGCACCGGCAGGTCAAGGGCGGTTCACTGGCCTACGAGGACGAGAAGTTCAGTTATGTCGCGGCCGTGCGCTTCCCCGCCGACCCGGCACCCGCCCGGGTGATCCGCAAGCCGCAGATCCGCAAGGGCCTCGTCCTGCTGGACCTGTGCGGGAAGGACGAGGCGCTGCGCCGCGAGACGGTCACCAAGCGGCACGGCGACCGGTACCGCGCGGCGCGCGACGCGGCGTGGGGCGACACGTGGCCGCCCCACGACAGCGACGGGACGGACGGTTCAGGGGCGTAGCTCCTGGGTGCAGCACTTCACACTGCCGCCGCCCTTGAGCAACTCGCTCAGGTCCGTCCCGACCGGCTCGAAGCCCCTCGCTCGCAGCGGCGCGAAGAGGCCGACCGCCGCCTGCGGCAGCAGCACGTGGCGGCCGTCGCTCACCGCGTTCAGGCCGAGGGCCGCCGCGTCGCTCCCGTCGGCGACGAGAGCGTCGGGGAACAGCCGGGCGAGCACCGCGCGGCTGCCGGGCGAGAACGCGCCCGGCCAGTACATGATCTCGTCGGTCCTGTCGTCGAGGACGGCGAGCGCCGTGTCCAGGTGGTAGTGGCGCGGATCGACGAGGTCGAGCCCGATGACGGGCCGGCCGAAGACCTCCTGCGCCTCGGCGTGCGACAGCGGACTGGACCGGAAGCCGCGCCCGGCCAGGATCCAGGAGGCGGTGACCGCGAAGTCGCCCTCGCCCTCGTTGACGTGCTCGGGCTCGTGGACGTCGGTCCAGCCGTTCGCCCGGAACCACTCCAGGTGGTGCGCGGCCTCGGCGGCGCGCTCCGCATGGGCGAAACGGGCGCCGAGCACGCGGCCGCCGACGACGGTGGCCCCGTTCGCCGCGTAGACCATGTCCGGCAGTCCGGGCCGGGCCGGGAGGACGTCGACGCGATGGCCGAGGGAACGGTAGCGGTCGCGCAGGCTCTCCCACTGGAGCTGCGCGAGCGGCCGGTCCACCGGCTTGGTGGGGTCCATCCACGGGTTGATGGAGTACGTCACCTCGAAGTGCGCGGGTGGGCACATCAGGTAACGGCGGGGCGAGGCGTCACGAGGCAATGCGGGCTCCTCACGGCGGGGGCGCACGGTTGCGCGTGGAGCCATGGTGCGGCCTGGGCGGGCGCGCCGCCCTCTGCCGAAGGGGTGGTCCGGCGGCCGCCTCGGGGCATCGACCCGCGCGTCGCACCGGAGCCGTTCACCGGCCCCCCTCGCGCACCGCCGGCCGCTGCGCCCCCTGCCGCTCACCCACGACCACGCCGACGCGGTCGTCGACCGCTCCGTCAACGGCCTCGCGCCAACGCCCCTGAAGCACCGCACCCCGGAACGGCCGTATCCCGAAGCACCTCTGAGCGGCCGTGCGCCGGGCCCCCGCACCGGCGCGCCCGGCGCGCGCCGGGAACACACGAGCAGGTACCCCGGTTGGGGACAGTGGCCACCGGCAGCGCAGGATGGTGGGACCATGGCATTGTCCGCATGGGGCGAGCGTGAGCTGTGAGGGGATAGATGGGCGACGGTATCGGCCGCTTCCGCGGCACGGAGGGCAGGACGTCCCGGGAGAGCAGGCTGGGCCAGTGGCTGCGCCGCCGCACCGGGGACACGGAGGCGGAGGGCTCGCAGCGCGAGGCTCTGCTCCTGGCCACCGCTGATGCCGGACTGCCGCTCGCGCCCGCCGCGTATCCCGTGGGTCCCAGCTGTTCCTGCGAGCGCATCGGCTGTCCCATTCCGGCCACGCATCCCGTGTCCTTCGCCTGGCAGACGCAGTCCACCACCGACCGGGCACAGATCGAACGCTGGGCCCGCAACCAGCCCGAGGCCAACTTCATCACCGCGACCGGCATGGTCCACGACGTCCTGGACGTTCCGTTGGACGCCGGTCGCAGTGCTCTGGAGCGGCTGTTGGCGCAGGGCGTGGACGTCGGTCCCGTGGCCGAGTCCGGCGGCGCGGGCGATCGGGGCCGGATGCTGTTCTTCACGGCGACGCGCGGCACGCCGGAGGACGAGGACGAGTGGTGGCCCTGCGAGCTGGACTGCCACCCCGAGACCATGGACGAGCACCCGGGCCTGCGCTGGCACTGCCGGGGCAGCTATGTGCTGGTGCCGCCCGCCCGCCTGCCGGGCGAGACCGAGGTGGTCTGGGTGCGCGGCGTGGAGCATCCGCTGCCGGACCCGCTGACCCTCCTGGAGACGCTGACGGACGCGTGCGCGCGGTACGCGGCGGGCGAGGACGAGGACGCCGGCCGTCACGAGGCCGCCTGGCCGCTGGGCCGCTGACCCGGGCGCCGCTCGCGCGCCGACCGCACAGGGCACGCCCTCGCCGCCCGACTTCCTTGCTGGTACGGCCCGTTGGATGCGAGTGCCACGCGCCCGCATCGCCGTACACGCCCCCGGAGCCGGGCGCCGCGCGCCCGCCCCGGACCGCCGCAGACGACGGCGGTCCCGCCGCACCGCGTGGTTCCCGGTGCTACGAGCCCTTGGCCGCCGTCAGGCCGGTCAGCCTGCTCAGTATGTTCGGCTGTCCGCCGCCGCTGCCGACGGGCACCGCGACCACCTGGCTGGAGACCCGCTCCTTGGTGATCGTGGACTTCACCTCACCGGTGAGCAGCGCCTTCACATCCGGAATGATCTTCAGTCGCACGCCCTTGGCGGCGGTCTGACGCTCGAAGTTCTTCACCGAGAAGAACACCAGCGCGCCGCCGTCCTGGGTGACGAGCCCCAGCGGCGCGAAGGTCCCGGTGTCCAGCGGCTGGTCGATGTACTGGGTGGACATGCCCAGCAAGGACGCGTTCTTCTTGCGCGTCTCGCGCCAGCCCGACGTGTGCGGGCCCGGCGAGAAGTGCTCGGGCGTGCCGTTCTGCAGGTACGAGGCGTAGTCCTCGCTGAGATTGCGCGGGGCCACCGCGAGCGCGGCGTCGTCCGGCGCGACCGGCTCCGCGTGGCCGTCCTGGTCCCGCTTGAAGGCCGGGATGTCCTTGGGCGCCATGATGGCCAGGTACGCGGCCTTCCACGTGTCCTGGGCCCCGCTCTTCACGAAGACGACGAGCCAGCGGTTGTCCTGGACGCCGCCGTCGTCCCGGTCGCGGTTGGAGTCCGTGTTCGCGACGAACCAGCGCGGCCAGCCCGCCTTCTTCGGGATGACGTACGAGGAGTCCGCGAGCTCCAGCGGCACGTGCTGCGGATTGCCGTCGGGGAAGTTGACCTGCCGCGCCTTCAGGCCCGCCTGGTTGATGGCGCCGAGCGCGCCGGTGACGTGCTGCGCGTCGAGGGCCGGGTCGTACGCCTTGTCCGCCTTGTTGTACGCCGCGGTGAAGTCGGCGAGCGCCTTCGCGGCCTCGGCCTCCGTCGCCGACGGGACGACTTCCAGCTCTCCGTGAATTGTCACGCACGCGCTCGCCGTCAGGGACAGCACCACTGTCGCCGCGAGCCCCGTCGCCGCCCGACCCAGCCTTCTCATCGGTTGCCTTCTGCTCCTCGCCCCAACTGACCGTCCGAACCCTACCGGGGCCGGGAACAGGTCGTGCACCCCGTACGCGGGCCCACCGGCCGAGACGACGACGAGCATCCCGCCCGACCAGGTGAAGAACTTCACGGAGTTGGTCCGCAGCGCGCCCCGGTGGGTGTGTACGCGCAGGTCACGGGTCGCCATGGCCCGCTCATGGGCGGCCCGTGGGCAGGTCCGGCAGCGGCCTGCGCGGCCGCGGCCGGGGCTCGGGCGGCCCTCGGGTGCTTGAATGCCCGCGTGAACCAACGCGACATGTCCGACGTCATCGACGTGCTCCAGGTCTTCTGCGCCGGCGACGGCCGGTTCGGCAACGCCCTCGGCGTCGTCCGCGACGCGCGCCGCTGCCCGGACCGGACGTCCCGGCAGGCGCTCGCCGCGGAACTCGGCCACAGGCAGACCGTGTTCGTCGACGACGAGGAGCGCGGCGTCGTCGACATCCACGCGCCGGGTGTACGGCTGCCGTTCGCCGGCAGCGCCCTCGTCGGCACGGCCTGGCTGCTGGACCTCGATGCCGTCCGCTCGCCGACCGGTGAGGTGTGGGCGCGCCACGACGGCGAGTTCACCTGGATCACCACCCGTGCCGACTGGGCGCCGCAGTGGCGGATCGTGCGGTACGCGTCCGCCGCCGAGGTCGACGCCCTGCCCGCGCCGCCTCCCGGCGACGACCGGCTCTACGCCTGGGCGTGGGAGGACGAGGCGGCGGGACGCGTGCGGGCGAGGGCCTTTCGGCGGTCACGCCCCGAGGAAGCGCACCACCGGGAGCAGCCGTCAACGGCCGCTGCCCCCGTGAAGCACGGCCCGGGCAGGCGACA
This sequence comes from Streptomyces sp. NPDC049597, assembly GCF_040675505.1. NCBI lineage: Bacteria > Bacillati > Actinomycetota > Actinomycetes > Kitasatosporales > Streptomycetaceae > Streptomyces > Streptomyces sp. NPDC049597. The sequence continues at coordinate 199,662 of NZ_JBFAOY010000001.1, read as the reverse complement.
GGACGGCACCGCCGTGGAGGACGAGGCGACGGGCGCGGCGGCCCTGTTGCTCACGGACCGGCTGGGCCGGGCGCTGAACATCACCCAGGGCGGGGGCTCGCAGATCCTGACCGCGCCGGGGCCGGACGGCATCGTCGAGATCGGCGGTCGCGTGCGCCTCGCACGTCCCGCGTCCGAGGCGCAGCCGGCGCGCGGGAGCGTGGGACGTATCGCGCCGCTGCGGCGCGCCGGGCGCTCGCGCCTCCCGCACGCGGTGACGATGCCCTGACCGTGCTCCGGGAGGTCACGCGCTGAGCGGGAACTCCGCGTCGAGCTCGCGGAACACGGCGCTGTTGTGGTCGTACGCCCGCCTGCACTCGTCCACGATCCGCTGCTTCTCCAGGTCGTCCGCGTCGACCGCGTCCAGCAGCGCGCGGTAGGTGCGCTTGAACGCCGCCGGGTTGGTGAGCCCCTCGAAGACGTAGAACCGCACGCCGTCGCCCTTGTGCGCGAAGCCCCACGCCTTCTCCGCCCGGTCGCGGACGACCTGCCCGCCGGACAGGTCCCCCATGTAGCGGGTGTAGTGGTGGGCGACGTACCCGGCGGGCCAGTCGCGGGCGCATGCGGCGATCCGCGCGGCGTACGCGGCGGTCGCGGGCAGCGCACGCAGGCCGGAGCGCCAGCCGGGGCCCCGCAGATGCGCGAGATCGCGCTCCAGCTCCGGCGCTCGCATCAGCTCGGGCCGGACGAAGGGTCCCGCGACGGGATCGTCACGCAGTGTCCCGGCCGCGTCCTCCAGCGCCCGGTAGACGAACCACAGCTGCTCGGTGTAGCGCGTGTACGCCGCGACCCCGAGCCGGCCGTCCAGCAGCCCGCTCATGAACGAGGAGGTCCCGACCCGGGTGTGCTGCTCGTGCGAGGCGGCGCGGATGAGCGTCGAAAAGGGTGTGCCGGTGGGGTCCACGGCGTGCCTCCAGGGGCCGTAGGCTGCTCAGCTTGTCTGAGGCAACCTGTTCCCGACGTCCTGTCGGTAAAAACGCTACCCGCCTGTCGGATCACGGCAACGTGAGAATCTCCGCGCCCGTTTCGGTCACCACCAGTGTGTGCTCGAACTGCGCCGTGCGCTTGCGGTCCTTCGTGACCACCGTCCAGCCGTCCGCCCACATGTCGTACTCGTACGTCCCCAGCGTCAGCATCGGCTCGATGGTGAACGTCATCCCGGGCTGGATGACCGTGGTCGCGTGCGCGGCGTCGTAGTGCGGGACGATCAGACCGGAGTGGAACGACGAGTTGATGCCGTGACCGGTGAAGTCGCGCACCACGCCGTAGCCGAAGCGCTTGGCGTACGACTCGATGACCCGGCCGATGACGTTGATCTGCCGGCCCGGCTTGACCGCCTTGATCGCGCGGTTGAGCGACTCCCGCGTCCGCTCCACCAGCAGCCGCGACTCCTCGTCGACCTCACCGCACAGGTAGGTGGCGTTGTTGTCGCCGTGCACGCCGTTGATGTAGGCGGTCACGTCCAGGTTCACGATGTCGCCGTCGCGCAGGACGGTGGAGTCCGGAATCCCGTGGCAGATCACCTCGTTGACCGAGGAGCACAGCGACTTGGGGAAGCCGCGGTAGCCGAGCGTGGACGGATAGGCGCCGTGGTCGCACATGAACTCGTGCGCCACTCGGTCGAGTTCGTCCGTCGTCACGCCGGGCGCGATGTGCTTGGCGGCCTCCTCCATCGCCTGCGCGGCGATGCGCCCCGCGATGCGCATCCGCTCGATGGTGTCGGAGTCCTGGACCTCCGGTCCGGTGTACGGGGTCGGCGCGGGCTTGCCGACGTACTCGGGACGGGGAATGGAGGCGGGGACGGAACGGGTGGGGGAGAGGACCCCGGGAACGAGCAGCGACTGGCCAGACATGCCGCGAGTCTAACCGGGGGCGCCTGGCCCGCCGCCGGGCGTAGGCGCAGGCCCATGGGGCAGCATGGCCCTGGAGGAAGGAGCCGACGATGGCCCTGTTCAAGAAGCGCACGGTGGGCAAACCGGGCGAGTGGTACTACTGCCTGCAGCACAAGAAGGTCGAGGAAGGCCCGGAGTGCCCGGCGAAGGACCGCTTCGGGCCGTACACGACCCGCGCGGAGGCCGAGCACGCGATGGAGACGGCGCGGGAACGCAACCTGGAGTGGGAGAACGACCCGCGCTGGCACGACGGGGCGTCGCCCCGCGAGCAGGAGTAGGGTCCCCGCCCCTTCCCACACCCGGGCCGCGCCCGGGAGCCATGATCCCGGTGCGCACCGGGATCATGCGGCGGTCCGCTACGGCCCCCGGGGTGCGCCCCGGGGGCCCGCGTCCGGGCCGTGGGGGCCGCACACGACCGGGCCGCGCGCTTGAACGCCGGGGTGCGCCGCGAGCCGGGCCTACACCCCCGCCGCTTCCTTCTGGGCCCGACGGCGCACCGCGTCCTCGTCCGTGCGCGCGTCGTGATGCGGCACGATCCGGGCCATCAGCGAGTCCAGCGCCGGGCGCTGCAGTCCGGCGAGAGCGGAGACGCCGGCCGCGACGACGTACATCTCACCTCCGCACGGCCGCCCCACCCCGACGCCGCCCGCTACCAGCGCGCCGGCGGCGGCTCCGTCAGCTGGTCCGCCAGCCGCGAGAGCCGGTCCCGCAGGCGCAGGCGCCCGCGTCGTACGGGCCCGCCGTTCTCCCCGGCCGCCGCGCTCACCAGGTGCTGCACCATGTCCATGTCGATCTCGGCGGCCGTGTCCTCGGGGCCCGCCGCCGGGACCGTCAGCGCCTCGTGCGCCAGACCGTGCACCTCTGGCTCGCCGCTGTCCAGCGCGAGCACCGTCGCACCCGCCCGCCGGGCGTCGTGCACCCGCTCCAGCAGGCCGGCGTCGGGCAGCTCGGGTGCCACGACCAGCAGCGTCTCGCCCCGGCGGGCCGCCTCCAGCCTGCCGAGCCCGACGGTCAGATGAACCGGGTCGCCGGGGCGCACCCGGTGGCGTACGAGCGTCGGCTCCAGCTGCGGCAGGCCCGACCAGGCGGCCTCGTCCACCAGATGCGCGGCCAGGTGCCACGGTTCGTACTCCCGCGTGCCCACCAGCAGCAGCCCGCCGCCCCGCTGCACCACGGACGTGCGCAGCACCCCGGCGAAGTGCCGGGTCGCGGCCGGCCACTCCGTCCCCGCGAGGACTTCGCGCAGAAGCGCGACCCGTACGGCATCCATGGAGCCGCATCCTGCACCACGGGCCCGGGCCCGTGGGCGGGGTCGGGCCCGGCTCACCCGTTCGGGAGCCGTGTACCAGCGAGTAAGGTCGGGCCATGACTTCGAATGACAGCACGGGCACCGCCCCGAAGGCCCCCGCCAGGGACCCCTGGGACCTCCCCGACGTCTCCGGCCTCGTCGTCGGTGTCCTCGGCGGCACCGGCGACCAGGGCCGCGGGCTCGCCTACCGGCTGGCCAAGGCGGGCCAGCGCGTGATCATCGGCTCGCGGTCCGCCGAGCGCGCCGAGGCCGCCGCGGCGGAGCTCGGTCTCGGCGTCGAGGGCGCCGACAACGCCGAGTGCGCCCGGCGCAGCGACATCGTGATCGTTGCCGTGCCCTGGGAGGGACACGCCAAGACGCTGGAGACGCTGCAGAAGGAGCTCGTGGGCAAGCTCGTCGTCGACTGCGTCAACCCGCTCGGCTTCGACAAGAAGGGCGCGTACGCGCTGAAGCCGGAGGAGGGCAGCGCCGCCGAACAGGCAGCCGCGCTGCTGCCGGACTCGCGGGTGACCGCGGCCTTCCACCACCTGTCGGCCGTGCTCCTGCAGGACGAGTCGATCGACGAGATCGACACCGACGTGATGGTGCTCGGCGAGTCCCGCGCGGACACCGACGTCGTCCAGGCACTCGCCGCCCGCATCCCCGGGATGCGCGGAGTGTTCGCCGGCCGGCTGCGAGGCGCGCACCAGGTCGAGTCGCTCGTCGCCAACCTGATCTCGGTGAACCGCCGCTACAAGGCACACGCGGGGCTGCGCGTCACCGACGTGTGACGGGCGCCGCGACCGGGTGCCCGGCCCCGACCGCGCTCCGGGAGGCCACCGGGGCCCTCGATCCGACCGGCGTCCGGGAGCCGCGGGGCATGGGGGACACTGGAGGGACCCGCCCCCTCCGAAGGACCCGACAGGAGCCGCACCCCATGCCCCGCCTCGCCCTCTACTCCCTCGTCGTCTGCGTGCTCTCCGTCGCCGCGGCGGTGCTGTCCTTCACGCAGGGCATGTGGCTCGGGATCGTCTGGGTGCTGCTCGCCGGCCTGTCGTCGAACATGGCCTGGTACTACATCCGACGCGCCAGGGCGCAGCGCGGGGCCGGCGCTCCGTCCGCCTGACGCCTCCTGCGCCTGACGCCCCCGGGCGCCCGCCCGGCGTCCGTCAGCCGGCGACGCAGAAGTCGTCCTGGCCGTCCCAGAAGGTGAACAGGTCCCGGCCGCAGTAGATCTCGATCTGCTGCACGCCGAGCGCGTCCATCACGCCGTGGATCGCGTCGAAGAACACCGCGTTGACCTCGGGGATCCACAGGACCACGAAGACGGCGATCAGGCCGAACGGCGCGAACGGCTCCACCTGGCGGCGCACCTTGTACGACAGCCAGGGCTCGATCACCCCGTAGCCGTCGAGGCCGGGCACCGGCAGGAAGTTCAGGATCGCGGCGGTGACCTGGAGCATCGCGAGGAAGGCCAGGGCGAGGCGGAAGGGCAGCGGAACCCCGTCGAGGGCGCCCAGCCAGAAGGGCGCCGTGCACACGGCGGCGAACAGCACGTTCGTCAGCGGGCCCGCCGCGGAGACCAGGCTGTGCTTCCAGCGCTGCCGGATGCGGTGCATCTCGATGAAGACGGCGCCGCCGGGCAGGCCGATGCCGCCCATGATCACGAAGATGACGGGCAGTACGACGCTCAGCAGGGCATGCGTGTACTTCAGCGGATTGAGCGTCAGATAGCCCTTCGCGCCGACCGAGATGTCACCGCCGTGCAGCGCGGTACGGGCGTGCGCGTACTCGTGCAGGCAGAGGGAGACGATCCACGCCGAGACCACGAACAGGAAGACGGCGAGACCGGGACTGGCCGCGAAGTCCGTCCACACGGCCCAGCCCGTCACCGCCGTCACCGCGGCGATCCCGATGAACACGGGACTGATCCTGCGGTCGCTGGGGCGCCTGGCAGCGATGGTCATGGGTGCGGCTCCTGGGACGCGGGCGTGCGGGACCGTGGGGCGGGCACGCGGGGACGGCGTGCGGAGTAGACCGTACCGGTGACACGGGGGACGACGTCGCTGGGGGCCTCCCGGGTTCCTGCCCGCTCCGGCCTCCCGTCGACGAGGCCCGCCACCCCTTGGAGCAGATGCGCACCGACCTGCGCGGCAACACCCTCGCGCTCTTCGGGGGGCATCCGATGAGGACAACGGGCATCGACAGGGCGTCGGACATCGGCGGGGCGTCGGACATCGGCGGGGCGTCGGACATCGGCTGTGGATCCGGTCTGATCCGCAGGACGTCGCGGCGCACGTGCGCGCCGATGCGGATGCGGGCCCGCCCGATGGTCCGGTCCCTCCCTCACCCCCGGGGACGGCGTCCCGGCGCCGGCGACCGCGGGGAACACCTCGTCCGGGCCGGGCAGATGGTGCCGGTGTGCGCGATGACGAAGCCGCGCCCGCTCAGCAGGCCGACGACAGCGGTGAGTTGCCCGTCGCCGGGAACCGGCGCGGCGAGCCGCCCCTGGTCGGCGAGGACGGCGTTCTCGCCGGCGCGTGCGGTCCACGGGCCCGGGGCGCACGACAGACCGCCGACAGCGTGCCGACACGGGGCCGGCATACCGTCGACGGCCGTTGTTCGCTCAGGTCAGGAGCCGGACTTCGCGTAATCCCCGAATCCGACCCAGTCGAGCATGACGCACGGCTCGTCACCGACGACGTAGGCGTCGTGTCCGGGGGCGACGGTGATGAACTGGCCCGGTTCCACGTCGGTCGTCTCGCCGTCGTCCATGATGATCTTCATGCGTCCGCTGACGACGTATCCGACATGGGCCGCCATGCAGCTGTCCGTCCCCGCGAGGGGCTTGATGTGGGAGGACCAGCGCCAGCCCGGCTCGAAGACGGCCCGGCCGACCGGCCCCTGGTCCGTGTTGAGGAGGTCGAGCCTCCCCTTGCCCTCGGTGAATTCCCGTGTCTCGTCAGCCTTGTCGAACGTTCTGCTCACGATTCCGGCCATGGTCATCCGCCTCCAGGCGGCGTCGCGGAACACCCCCGAGACCACCTTCCACACTACGCCGAAGGCCCGATCCCGCAGCCGCACTTGGACATGCGACAGCCCGCCGACGGGGGAAGATCGGCGGGCTGTCGTCCGTACCGGCAGTGGTCAGTGGAAGGTGTGCTCCTCGGCGGGGAACGCCCCGCCCCGGACGTCCTCGGCGAACGCCTTCGCCGCGTCGCCGAGGGCGCGGCGCAGGTCCGCGTACTGCTTGGTGAAGCGGGGCACCTTGCCGCCCGTCAGGCCCGCCATGTCGGTCCAGACGAGGACCTGCGCGTCCGTGTCCGGTCCTGCGCCGATGCCGATGGTCGGGATGTGCAGGGAGCGGGTGACCTCCGCGGCGAGCTCGGCCGGAACCAGCTCCAGCACGACGGCGAAGGCGCCCGCGTCCTGCGCCGCCTTGGCGTCGCGGATCAGCCGGTGGGCGGCCTCGTCGCCGCGGCCCTGTACGCGGTAGCCCATGGTGTTGACGGACTGGGGGGTCAGGCCCAGGTGGGAGACGACCGGGATGCCGGACTCGACGATCAGCTCGGTCTGCGCGAGCGAGCGCTCGCCGCCCTCCAGCTTGACCGCGCCCACGCCCGCTTCCTTGACGAGCCGGGTGGCGTTGCGCAGGGCCTGGACCGGGCCCTCCTGGTATGAGCCGAACGGCAGGTCGCCGACGATCAGGGCGCGCTTGGTGCCCCGGACGACGGCGGCGGAGAGCAGCGTCATCTCGTCCATCGTCACGGGGACGGTGGTCTCGTAACCGAGGTGACAGTTGCCCATCGAGTCGCCCACGAGCATGACCGGGATGCCGGCCTCGTCGAAGACGGACGCGGTCATCGCGTCGTACGCGGTGAGCATGGCCCACTTCTCGCCGCGCTCCTTGGCGGCGGTGATGTCGTGGACGGTGATGCGCCGCCTCTGCGAGCCGCCGTAGAGCGCCTTGCTGTCGGAGGGGCGGGCGGCGGGCTGGTTCTGCGCAGCCTGAAGCGTCATGGCTGATCCGGCTCCTTGTTGTCATCTCGAGGCGCCCTGACGGCGTCCCCGGACCGCCTCCATGGTGGCACTACGTGCCGCCCGGACGGAAGAGGACCTCGTGTCGCGGAGTTCCTTTACGAGACGGTTTCGTATCGAAATGGTTAGGCTGGGTCCATGACCAGCCCCTCAGGGGCCGCCACGGCTCCCCGCGTACCCGAGGCCGTCCACCGCAGACGCTGGGCGACCCTCGTCGTCCTGATGCTCAGCCTGCTGATGGTGGTCCTGGACAACTCGATCCTGAACGTGGCGGTGCGGACGATCGCCGCACCCCCGCCCACCGGCCTCGGCGCCACCCAGGGCCAGCTGGAGTGGGCGATCAACGCGTACACGCTCGTCTTCGCCGGACTGCTCTTCACGGCGGGACTGCTCGGCGACCGCATCGGCCGCAAGAAGGTGCTGCTCCTCGGCGTCACCGTCTTCGGCGTGGGATCGGCGCTCGCCGCGTTCTCCGCCTCTCCCGTCGAGCTGATCGCCTACCGGGCCATGATGGGCCTCGGCTCGGCCTTCGTGATGCCGGCCACGCTCGCCGTTCTGATGAACGTCTTCGAGCGCGCCGAACAGCCCAAGGCGATCGGCATCTGGACCGGCAGCGTCGGCGTCGCCGTCGCGCTCGGCCCCATCACCGGAGGACTGCTGCTCGAGCACTTCTGGTGGGGCTCGATCTTCCTGGTCAACGTGCCGGTCGTGATCATCGCTCTGGTGGCGATGGTCCTGCTGGTCCCCGAGTCGAAGGACCCGGATCCGGGCCGTTTGGACCCGCTCGGCGTCGTCCTGTCCATCGTCGGCCTCGTCCTGCTGGTGTCCGGCATCATCCACGGCGGCGAGCTCGCCGACTTCACCGCCCCTTCCGTGGTCCTCCCGCTTCTGGCCGGCGTGGTGGTCCTGGCGGGCTTCGTGCTGCACGAGAAGCGGAGCGACCACCCGGCGATCGACATGTCGTACTTCGGCAGGCCGGCGTTCGCCGCCTCCATCGCCGCGGGCACCCTGGGGTTCTTCGCGCTCATGGGCGTGACCTTCATCTCCGCGTTCTACCTGCAGAGCGTGCGCGGCCACAGCGCGCTGGAGGCCGGGATGCTGATGGTGCCGCTGGCGGTGACGCAGGTGGTGTTCGCCCCGCGGGCCCGCCTGGTCGTGGACCGCTTCGGCGCACGTTCCGTGTGCGCGGTGGGCATGCTGATGGTCGCGGCAGGTCTCGGCTCGTTCGGGTTCTTCGACGCGTCGACGCCGCTGTGGGTGCTGGAGGCCGTCTTCTTCGTCCAGGGCACGGGCATGGCGCACGTCATGACGCCGGTGACGGTGGCCGTGATGCAGACGCTGCCGAGGGAGAAGGCCGGTTCGGGTTCGGCGATCAACAACACGTTCCGGCAGGTGGGCGGCGCCCTGGGCGTCGCGGTGCTCGGCTCGGCGCTGTCCGCGCGCTACCGCGGCGAGATCGAGCCCCACCTGACCGCACTGCCGGGCGGGGCGCGGGAGGCGGCGGGCGAGTCGGTCGAGGCGACGCTTGCCGCGGCGCAGCGCCTGGGCCCCGCGGGCAAGGAGCTGACCGCCCCGGCGCACGAGGCGTTCCTGAGCGCGATGCACCTGACGGCGCTCGGGTCGGCGTGCGTGGCGGTGATGGGCGCGGTGGTGGTGGCGTTGTTCCTGCCGGGCCGGGCCGCGCCGCCGGCAAAGCGGCCAGAGCCCGAGCAGGTGCCGATGAAGGCCGAGCCACCAGGGGCGTGAGCACCGTGAACAGCCTGCGGGACAATGGCCGGATGGCGGCGAGAGGCGGAGCGACGGTGCCCCCGGGGCAGCAGCACGGCCCCCACGGGCGGGACGCGCGCGGGCCGGGCGCGGGGGCGCACGCGCACGGACGGGACGCACGCGGGTCGGGCTCGGGCGCGCACGCGCAGGGACCGGACGCCCAGGGCGCGGGCTCCGGCGCTCACGGGCCGGACGCGGGGAAGACGGGCACCCAGTCGCACGCCCGGCCGGCCGGCGCGCCGGCCCGCCGCGGGCGCCCCCGCAGCGAGGCCGTCGAGCGGTCGGTCATCGACGCCGTCGTCCGTCTCCTCGAAGAGGGCGTGGCCATCTCCGACCTCTCCATCGAGCGCATCGCCCGCACCGCCGGGGTGGGCAAGGCCACCATCTACCGCCGCTGGGAGGGCAAGGAGTCCCTCCTCGTCGACGTCGTCCGCTCCATGGAACCCGTCGACCCGCCCCTTCCCGGCACCTCCGTACGCGACGACCTCGTGGCGCTCGTCGAGATGCTGCGCCGGCGCGGACTCGCCAAGCGCTCCTCCGCGCTCCTGCACAACGTCTTCGCGCAGATGCAGAGCTATCCCCGGCTCTGGGAGATGTACCACCGGATTGCCGTCACTCCCCGCCGCGAGCGCATGGACGCCGTCCTGCGGCGCGGCGTCGAGACCGGGGAGATACGCGCCGACGTCGACTTCGACCTGCTCGGCGACATGTTCGTGGGCCCCATGCTCGTACGCACCGTTCTGCGGCCCGAGTCCACGCCCGGACCGGGAAGCGCCGAGCGGATCGTGGACACCGTGCTGCGCGGGGTGCGGCCGCCCGGCTGAAGGCGGCGTGTGAATGTGCGCGTTCTGTCACAGCCGCCCCACCTGGGCCGATACCAGGAACCCTGTGTGCGGACCGGGCGTCGTCGTGGCAGTAGGGCCGTCCGCGGACGGCGGAGTGACCACCGGTCATCCCCTAGGGTGCCGAGGGGGCCGCGGGACCCCGGACTGCCCGACGGCCTAGGGTCCTTCGAGGAAAGGGCCCGAGGCCCGGGGGAGCGGCGCGGCTCGCCACCGGTGTGACAGCAAGGCAGTGAGGACAGCTCTATGGCGCAGGCGTACACGGCGGAGACGCGGAACGGTACGGCGGGGACGCGGCCATCCGGACCCCGCTTCCGAAGCGAGCGCTGGCGTGGCGACCGGGGGATCTGGCGGCGGGGCATCCTGCTCGGGCTGTTCGCCGTGCTGGTGGCGTTCCTGATGATCCTGCACGCGCATATCCCCAACCGGATCGGCAACCTCGGCAGCCTCACCGAGACGTTCCTGCCGTGGCTGGGCCTGGCCGTGCCGCTGATCCTCGTCGGCGCGCTGGTGCGCCGCTCGGCCACGGCGCTGATCGCGCTGCTGCTGCCGCTCGTGGTCTGGTTCAACCTGTTCGGCGGCCTGCTCACGGGCAAGTCGTCGGCGAGCGGAGGGGATCTGACGGTCGCCACGCACAACGTGAACGCCCAGAACCCCGACCCGGCCGACACCGCCCTGGACGTCGCGGCCTCGGGCGCCGACGTGCTCGCGCTGCAGGAACTGCCGGGCGGACAGGTGGCGTCGTACGAGAAGGCGCTGGCGAAGACGTACCCGTACCACGCGGTCGAGGGCACGGTCGGCCTGTGGAGCAAGTACCCGCTGTCGGGTGCGGCGCCGGTGGACATCCGGCTGGGCTGGACGCGTGCGATGCGCGCGACGGTGGCGGCGCCGGGTGGCGAGGTGGCGGTGTACGTGGCGCACCTGCCGTCGGTGCGCGTGAAGATGAACGCGGGCTTCACGGCCAACCAGCGGGACAACAGTGCGGACGCGCTGGGGGAGGCGATCGCCCGGGAGGGCCTCGACCGCGTGGTGCTGCTCGGCGACCTCAACGGCACGATGAACGACCGCTCCCTGAACGCGGTCACGTCCCAGATGCGCTCGACGCAGGGGGCGGCGGGGGACGGCTTCGGCTTCAGCTGGCCGGCGACGTTCCCGATGGCGCGGATCGACCAGATCATGGTGCGCGGGGTGGAGCCGGTGTCGTCGTGGACCCTGCCGAGGACGGCGAGCGACCACCTGCCGATCGCGGCCCGCGTCAGCCTGTGACGCCCCCCACCCGCCCCGTCCTTTGAACCGGGTCTCCGCCCCGGCCCCCCTGACTTGGGCTGCGCCCCGGCCCCCGCGCCGCCCTGTCGGGCGGACTGCGCCCGACCCCCGCGCCGCCCGGACCCCGCGCCTCGGGCCTGCTGACCGCCGTCTTCGGGTTCGCCGGCGTCTTCGCCGTGTACGCGTACCTGGCCTCGATGACCACCGAGGCCATGGGTCTCGGCGAGACGTCCGTCACCCTCGTGCTCGCCCTGTTCGGCATCGGCATGACTCTGGGCGCGCTCGTCGCGGGGCCGCTCACCGACCGGGCGCTGCGCCCGACCCTGTACGGCTCCCTCGCCGCGCTCGCCCTGGTCCTGGTCGCGTTCCCCTTCACCGTGCACACCACGTGGCTCGCGCTCACGGCCGTCGTCGTCCTCGGCGCGGTCGGCTTCCTGACCACCACCCCGCTGCAGATGCTGGTGATGCGCAAGGCGCAGGACGCCCCGACGCTCGCCTCGGCCTCCAACCACTCGGCGTTCAACCTCGCCAACGCGGGCGGCGCCTGGCTCGGCGGCGCGGCCATCGCCGCCGGCTGGGGCTGGACGTCGCCGGCGTTCGTCGGCGCGGTCCTGGCCGTCGCGGGTCTCGCCATCGCCGCCGCGGCCGGACTGCTCGACCGCGGCGCAAAGCGTGACGGAAAGCGCGACGGAGAGGGGGCCTCCCGCGTGATCGCCGCGGGAGACCCCCGTACACCGGAGCCGGTCAGCTCGTCGTCTCGCGCCACCGGTTCGTGATCGGCAGCCGCCGGTCCTTGCCGAAGCCCTTGGCCGAGATCTTGGTGCCCGGCGGGTACTGGCGCCGCTTGTACTCCGCCGTGTCCACCAGCCGCAGCGTCCTCGTCACCAGCTCCTCGTCGAACCCGGCCGCGACGATCGCGTCCTTGCCCTGGTCGCGGTCGACGTACAGCTCCAGGATGCGGTCGAGCAGGTCGTAGTCGGGCAGCGAGTCGGTGTCCACCTGGCCGGGACGCAGCTCGGCGCTCGGCGGCTTGGTGATCGACGCCTCGGGGATCGGCGGGGTCTGGCCGCGCTCCTCGGCGGCGCGGTTGCGCCACCGCGCGAGCCGGAAGACGGCCGTCTTGTAGACGTCCTTGATCGGCCCGTACGCCCCGACCGAGTCGCCGTACAGCGTCGAATACCCCACCGCCAGCTCGGACTTGTTGCCCGGCGCGAGCACGATGTGGCCCTCCTGGTTGGACAGGGCCATCAGCATCGTCCCGCGCAGCCGCGACTGGAGGTTCTCCTCGGCCAGCCCCGTCAGCCCCAGCGAGGTCATGTACGCGTCGAACATCGGCTCGATCGGCACGGTCCGGAAGTTCAGCCCGGTCCGGCGCGCCAGCTCGGCGGCGTCGCCCCTGGAGTGGTCGGAGCTGTACTTGGACGGCATCGAGACGCCGTACACGTTCTGCGCGCCGAGGGCGTCGCACGCGATGGCCGCGACCAGGGCGGAGTCGATGCCGCCCGAGAGGCCGACGAGGACGGACCGGAAGCCGTTCTTGGCGGCGTACGCGCGCAGGCCGACGACCAGCGCGGAGTACACCTCCTCGTCGTCGTCGAGCCGGTCGGCGTACCCGCCGGTGAGCTCGGCCTCGTACGCGGGCAGCGGCTCCTCGGACAGCACGACGCGGTCGACGGTCAGACCGTCGTCGACGACACCCGTCGGCGCGTCGGGGGCGGCCGCGGGCAGGTCCAGGTCCAGTACGACGCAGCCCTCGGCGAACTGCGGCGCGCGGGCGATCACTTCGCCGTCGGCGCCCACGACGATGGAGTCGCCGTCGAAGACCAGCTCGTCCTGCCCGCCGATCATCGCCAGGTACGCGGTGGTGCAGCCGGCCTCCTGGGCGCGCTTGCGCACCAGCTCCAGGCGGGTGTCGTCCTTCTCGCGCTCGTACGGCGAGGCGTTGATCGAGACCAGCAGGCCGGCCTGCGCGCTGCGGGCCGCCGGCACGCGGCCGCCGTCCTGCCACAGGTCCTCGCAGATCGCGAGCGCGACGTCGACGCCGTGGACGCGGACGACCGGCATCGTGTCGCCCGGCACGAAGTACCGGAACTCGTCGAAGACGCCGTAGTTGGGCAGGTGGTGCTTGGCGAAGGTCAGCACCACCTCGCCGCCGTGCAGCACGGCGCCGGCGTTCTGCGGAGCGCCGGCCGGCTGGCCGTACTTGGGCTGGGCCGTCTCGGAGCGGTCCAGATAGCCGACGACGACGGGCAGGTCCCCGAACCCCTCGGCGGCCAGCCGCGAGGCGAGCGCCCGCAGCGCGGCGCGGGACGCCTCGACGAAGGACGAGCGCAGGGCCAGGTCCTCCACGGGGTACCCGGTCAGCACCATCTCGGGGAACGCGACGAGGTGCGCCCCCTGCTCGGCGGCGTGCCGGGTCCAGTGGACGATGGCCTCGGCGTTGCCGGCGATGTCGCCGACGGTCGAGTCGATCTGGTTCAGAGCGATGCGTAGTTGAGGCACGCGGCTCAGTGTAATCGTCTGTCTGACGCGATGTCTCGGGACGGGTGGAGCGCCTCGTCCGGCCGTCGGCCCCGGACCGGCCGCCGGCTCCGGACCGGCAACCGGCCCCGGACCGACAACCACCCGCACCCCGCGGCGAAGGGCCGCGGGTGCGGGTGGTTGTCCGGCCGCCGGACCGCACCCCGCGCAGTCGTCCGGCCGCCGGGCCCGCGGCGCGCGCCGCACGCACGGGCCGGGGTGTCGGTGCGGCACGAGCGCGCCGCACCGACGGGCCGCTACGAACGAGGGCCGGTGGCCGCGTACACGCGTTCCGCCCAGCCCGCGATCTGGTCCTCGTTGAGGTGCTGTGCCAGATCGGCCTCGCTGATCATGCCCACGAGGCGCTTGTTCTCGATCACCGGCAGACGGCGGATCTGGTGGCCCTGCATCTCGCGGAGCACCTCCTCGACGTCGGCGCCCGCGTCGATCCAGCGTGGTGTGCCCTTGGCCATCTCGCCCGCCGTCACCTTCGACGGGTCGTGCCCCATGGCGACACAGCCCACCACGATGTCACGGTCGGTGAGGATGCCGCAGAGGCGTTCGTCGGCGTCCGCGATGGGCAGGGCGCCCACGTTCATCTCGCGCATCATCTGTGCGGCGCGGTCGAGGGTCTCGTGCGAGGGGATCCACTGGGCCCCCGGGTGCATGATGTCTCTGGCCGTGGTCATCGAACGTGCCTCCTGGATGCCGAAAGGCCCCGAGCCATCCCATTGTGGTTGCGCCTTCCGGCCTACGCGACCGCTGCGGCCACCGGCTCCCGGGAGCACGCGGGCCCCGGCCTCCCGGAGCACGCGGGCCCCGGCCCCCGGGAGCACGCGGGCCCCGGCCCCCAGGAGCACCCGACCACCGGCCCCCCGGCACGGCGACCACCGGCCCCCGGAGCACGCGGGCCCGGGGGCCCGTCACCCCACGCCCAGCGGCCGCCGGAGCACGCGGGCCCGTCCGTCACCACGCGGTGACGGACGTGCCCCTTTCCGTACGGGTCAGGCGAGCGGCTGGGCACCGCGCTTCTTCAGCAGGCCGACCATCAGCTCGACCTCCGAGCGCTGCGCGTCCACCATGCCCTGCGCCAGATCGCGCTCCGTGCCGACGGTGCACAGGTCCACGCAGCCCTGGGCCATCGCCACACCGCCGTTGTGGTGGTTGATCATCAGCTGGAGGTAGAAGACCTCCGCCTGCCGGCCGCTGAGCCCGCGCAGCCGCTCCAGCTCGTCCTTCGTCGCCATGCCCGGCATCAGCCGGCCGTCCTCCGCCGCGCCGTCGGCGCGGCCGGAGCCGTGTCCGCCGTGTGCGGAGCCGTGCCCGGACGAAGCGGCGTCGGTGCCCCGGTGCATCCACTCCATCGGCTCGCGGCCGGCGACGACCTTGGGCAGCTCCCACAGGTCGAGCCAGCCCAGCATCATGCCGCGCTGATTGGCCTGCGTGTTGGCGATGTCGTACGCGAGCCTGCGCACCTCCTCGTCCTTCGTCCGGTCCCGGACGATGAACGACATCTCCACCGCCTGCTGATGGTGGACCGACATGTCCCGGGCGAAGTCGGCGTCCGCCGAGTCGCCCGTGGGCGTACGGGCGGCGGACGTGTCCCCGCCGGCGGAGGCCACCACCGTGGCGGCCCCGGCGAACAGCAGCGCGAGCACGACCGCGGTGATCGCGGCCCAGTGCGTACGCGTCATGCCGCTCACTTCCCGCTCAGCCCGCCCGTGCAGGCCGCACCGGGCTCGGGCGTCTGCGGCCCCTGCACGTACTTGGTGAAGAACTGGTTCACCCGCGGGTCGTCGGCCGAGTCGACCGTGACCTGCTTGCCCCAGGCGCTCAGCATGATCGCGCCCTTCTGGTTCTTGTACGGGCTCATCAGCGAGTACGGGGTCTTCTCGACCTTCTCGCCGAGCTTCTTCACATCGGCCTCGGAGGCCCTGTCGGTGTACGTCACCCAGACCGCGCCGTGCTCCAGCGAGTGGACGGCGTTCACGTCCGGTACGGGCTCGGTGTAGACGTCGCCGTTGCAGTTCATCCACACCTGGCTGTGGTCACCGCCGACCGGCGGGGCCATCTCGTACGCCACCTGGGTCTCGACGTGGTTGCGGCCCAGCTTCTTGGCGTCCCAGGTCTTCTCGTCGGTGACCGGGGCCTTGGCCGCGGCGACCTCCTGCTCCTTCTCGTCGGACTTCTTGTCGAGCACGAAGGCGCCGAAGCCCACGAGCGAGGCGACGACGACGGTGCTGACGGTGATCGTGATGATGCGGTTGCGGCGCTCGCGGGCCTGCTCGGCGCGGCGCATCTGCTCTATTCGGGCCCGGCGCTCGTTGGTGGTGTTGCGGGAAGCCATCGTGGGGTCGTCCTTCGTGAGGTCTGGGGGTGTGTGTCGGTGCGGGAGGTGAGCGGGCGGATCTACGCCCGCAGCACCTGAAGGACGTGCAGGTCGGGGGCCCGGGGCAGGGCGCCGGTACGCGGCGGTCCGCCGCCGCCGTCCGCCGCCGCCGTGCGGGGGATCTCGGCGGCCGTGGCCTCAGGAGCGTCGAGCGGGGGAGCGGTGAGCACGGCCGGGCCCAGCACCGGCAGCAGACCGCAGTCGCCCCGGTGGTCCGGGCAGCTGAACACGGGCGAGGACGCGGGGCCGCCACCGTCGGTGGCACCGGGTGCCCGCACGGCCGCCGTCTCGTGCGCCGCCCCCTGGTGGGGCGCGGGCGCCGATGGGCTCAGGCAGATGAAGAGCGCGCCGAGCAGCGTCGCCACGGAGCTCAGCAGAGCCGTGGGACGCGCACTGCGCGAGACGCGGTCGCTCCGCGAACCCCTCATGGCCCGAGATCGTAGTAGGCGCGCGGGCGGCGCAGGCCGGATGGGGAGGGAAACCTCACGGCTCCATGGGCGGGCAACCGGCGCGAACCGCCCGAAGGCCGCGAGCGCACCGGGCGAGGGACCTCCGGGGGTACCCGTGAGGACCTTCACAGAGGGCCGGGAGGAGTGAGAGACCCCTCAGGGTCGTCTCCGGATGTGCCCTGGCCCACAATGGGCACAGCCGCCCCGCGCAACCTGCCCGAAACCCGTGAATGGCATCCTCGGGACGGGTAGGCAGGCGGCAGACAGGCGGCGGACCGCAAGGATGGGTAGGAACGCAGACATGGACAAGCAGCAGGAATTCGTGCTCCGCACGCTCGAGGAGCGCGACATCCGCTTCGTGCGCCTGTGGTTCACCGACGTGCTCGGCTTCCTCAAGTCCGTCGCCGTGGCCCCCGCCGAGCTGGAGCAGGCCTTCGACGAGGGCATCGGCTTCGACGGCTCCGCGATCGAGGGCTTCGCGCGCGTCTACGAGTCGGACATGATCGCCAAGCCGGACCCGGGCACCTTCCAGATCCTCCCCTGGCGCGCGGAGGCCCCCGGCACCGCCCGGATGTTCTGCGACATCCTCATGCCCGACGGCTCGCCGTCCTTCGCGGACCCGCGCTTCGTGCTGAAGCGCATCCTCGCCAAGACCTCCGACCTGGGCTTCACCTTCTACACCCACCCGGAGATCGAGTTCTTCCTGCTGAAGGACAAGCCGGTCGACGGCACCCGCCCGACCCCCGCGGACAGCTCCGGCTACTTCGACCACACCCCGCAGAACGTGGGCATGGACTTCCGCCGCCAGGCCATCACGATGCTGGAGTCCATGGGCATCTCGGTGGAGTTCAGCCACCACGAGGGCGCGCCGGGTCAGCAGGAGATCGACCTGCGCTACGCGGACGCGCTGTCGACGGCCGACAACATCATGACGTTCCGCCTGGTCATGAAGCAGGTCGCGCTGGAGCAGGGCGTCCAGGCCACGTTCATGCCGAAGCCGTTCTCGGAGTACCCCGGCTCCGGCATGCACACCCACCTGTCCCTCTTCGAAGGCGACCGCAACGCCTTCTACGAGTCGGGCGCCGAGTACCAGCTCTCCAAGGTCGGCCGCTCCTTCATCGCGGGCCTGCTGCGGCACGCCGCCGAGATCTCGGCCGTCACCAACCAGTGGGTCAACTCCTACAAGCGCATCTGGGGCGGCTCGGCCCGCAGCGCCGGAGCGGGCGGCGAGGCCCCCTCGTACATCTGCTGGGGCCACAACAACCGCTCCGCTCTGATCCGCGTCCCGATGTACAAGCCGGGCAAGACGGGCTCGGCCCGGATCGAGGTCCGCTCGCTGGACTCCGGCTGCAACCCGTACCTGGCGTACGCGGTCCTGCTCGCGGCGGGCCTCAAGGGCATCGAGGAGGGCTACGAGCTCCCCGCGGGCGCTGACGACGACGTGTGGGCCCTGTCGGACGCGGAGCGCCGTGCGATGGGCATCGCCCCGCTCCCGCAGAACCTGGGCGAGGCGATCGACCTGATGGAGCGCAGCGAACTCGTGGCCGAGACGCTGGGCGAGCACGTCTTCGACTTCTTCCTGCGCAACAAGAAGCAGGAGTGGGAGGAGTACCGCTCCGAGGTCACGGCCTTCGAGCTGCGCAAGAGCCTGCCGGTGCTGTAAGCACTGGTCAGCGCAGGTTTCCCGCTGATTCAGTGGGTGGGGCCGACGGTCGCGGACCGTCGGCCCCACGGCGTCTCACCGGCCCTGGGCCGTCTCTGGGCCGTCCGGCGCGGGACCGGTGCCCTCGTACAGGCCGTCCACGGCTTTCCGGGCCCGTGCGCCTGCTCGCGCTCGGCGCTCCACGGCACAAAACGGCCACTTCCCGTGGCCGGGGGACGAACCGACTGCGCACGGCACGGGTTCTCCGGCAGGTGGCCATCGTCCACCGCCGCGTTACGGACCGTCGACACGATGTTGCAGATCACGCGCCGGTACGACGACGCAGGGACGGCCCGTTCCAGTTCGCTGAGCGAATCCCGGATGTGCTCCAGCTTGAGCGAGCCGAGCGGCCGCGGACCCAGGTAGGGATGGCGTGGCCGCGAATCGCGGGCTCCACCGACTCTCGCGTGGTCATGTCGGTTGTCTGCGTGGTCAGCCACTTCTCGGCGGGCCCGGCGACCCCGACGCCAGCCGCAACGGCACCCACGTGCGCATCGTGGGCGGCACTGGATCGGGCAAGCGCGAGACCGCCTCAACCTGCAGACGGAGATCCTGTCTCGGCGGGATGTGCTGCTGCCGCTCTCGGATCCGAAGATGTTCCAGGACTTCCGCCCGCTGCTGCCGGCATCTACTGGGCAGCTGGCGATCCGCGCCGCATCTCCCTCTATCTAACGACCCATGGCTGGATCTCGCGCGAGGAGCCCGGCGGCACTTTGTGGGTCGCTCAGGACGAAGCTTACGAAGTGTTCGTCCCCCGTCATCGCCGAATGCGGGGCTACCTATCCCACGTTGGGACCCTACTGAAGACGCTGTCTATCGCGAAGGGCGTAGTGAGGCGAAGAGTTCGCGCCAGGGCGAGCTGGTGCGGTACTTCCACGCGATGGCCTCGAGCGTGCGGCGGTGGTCGGCCGACGCCGTCCGCAAACCGGATCGGTCGGCATCAGCGGTTCGATCCGCTCCCACATCGCATCAGATCGGGCCCGTGCACGGCGTGCTCCTGCGACAACGACGAGTCTTCTTGCACCGTCCGCGGACAACTTGCGTGCGCCGCCTGTGCGCTCCCCTGCACCTCTTGTTTTCACGTGTGCTTGTCGGAAGGCTGCGTACAGCGCCCTTGTGGTCCCCTCCACATGAGCCGGGCGGATAGGACGCGGACGGGAGCGGTGATGCAAGCACCTGAAGATCGGACGTCCGCGAAGGAGCGGCGGGCGATATTCATTTCTTATCGACGTTCGGACTCGGCTCCGTGGACCGGGCGACTCGCTGCCGACCTGCGGAGGTATTTCGGGAAGGAATGTGTCTATCTGGACATCGATTCGAACCTGCCCGCCCGGGACTACGTAGTGGAGTTGGAGCGGGCGTTAGTCGCGTCTCGCGCGGTGATCGCGGTCTTAGGGCCTGACTGGCTGAGTAGCTCGAATGACCAGGGGCAGCGGCGGCTGGATGACTCGGCCGACCTGGTACGCGTTGAGTTGGAGACTGCTCTCCGGCACGGCAAAGCTCTCATACCGGTGCTCGTCGGAGGGGCGGTGATGCCACCTGGGCATGAACTACCTCCCTCGCTCGAGACACTTTCACGCCTGCAAGCCGTCAGACTCGCTGATTCGGACTGGCCATACGACTTCGGCCGGCTCCTGGAGACGCTTGAGGGGCACGGGGTATTTCCCGCCTCTGAAGCAGACACAGCTTCTCCCGGCGAGCCGACGCTCCTGACCACCAGGCGCTACGAGCGCCGGTTGCAGGCTTCCCGGCGTCGGGCATTCGACGCGCTGACGGGAGCCGTCGAGTTGCTGCGTTACCCAATCATTGAGGTGAGGCCGGAAGCTGCGATGGTGACCTTCAACGCTCGCCGCGGCGGCGCGGTTTCCGCGGAGGTGGTCGACGCCGATCCGGGTCATTCCACCGTGGTGTTGAAGCTGCCATCTGTCAAGACCGGGGCGGTTGCCGGCGTTTCTGTCGGTCTGGCGATTCTTACCAACGGCGTCTCTCTGGCAGCCGTACCTGCCCTGCTGGCCTGGCAGCGGCGTTTCGCCGTCGGCTTTTTCGACAATGTTGAGGGCGTCTTGGAGGGGCGCGGGGTCGGCGAGGACTCTTCGCTGCTGCCGGGCGTCCATGCGTGGCGCAACAGGCGCCGAGAAGTCTGAGAGCCGTCGTCCCTACCGAGCGAATGGGCGGCGTCGAACACGAAGGCCGGTGTCCCGTTGAGATGGCGCTTCCTCAGGTTCGTCCGGGAGGTCGGTCTGCTGTTGGCCGCTCTGCTGTTCGTCCCTCCTCTCGTCTACGTCCTTCTCGACCAGCAGGCCGGGAGTGAGAAGGTGCTCGAATCGGTCGCCGGGATCTGGGGTGTTACCGTCCTACCGGTTTTCGCCCTCGGCTTGGGTAGTGGCCTGCGGTGGTGGTTGCGGTACAAGCGGCTCCGCGAGAGCCTGGACTGCGCCCAGGTCATCGACTCTGTACTCGCGTCGGATGCCTCGTACTGTCTGATGCTGCGGACATTCGGCGGTGATGGCAAAGTGCTACTCCCCACCCATCCCCAAATCGGCTTGTGGTCACCTGCCTTGACCTTGGAGCAGGTGACGGCGCGGGCTCTGTTGCGTCATCAGGACATGTCGGCGTACTCGTTGGTGGATGCCGCTGTGCGGTATTCGCCGCCTGGTCCGGTCTACCTGCGTTCACCCGACGAGGACTGGCAGGATCATGTTGCCGCACTAGTAGGGAAAGCCGCGCATATCGTGCTGCTGCTCGCGCCAGGGCGCGAGATGCGTCCGTCCCTCGCGTGGGAGATCGAGTTGATCCGCAGATGCGGCCTCCAGCACCGCGTGACGATTGTTTTCCCACCCTGTGGCAGGAAGGGTACATACGACCCGTCGCATCTGACCGCACGCAACAACGCTGAGCAGATCCTGGCGATGCTGGAGTTGACCTCCGTCGATGTGCGGTCCGCGGCGAAATTGATGCACCATGCGTTGGTCGTGCGAATTCTGGAGGAAAAGGAGGACCAGCGGCGGACCGTTCACGCGGTCAAGGTGTGGTCGACCGTCCTGACTCCTCGGGGCATCATCGCAACGAAGCTGTACGACCGCGCTCTCGCGCAGAGTCTGATCGCGTCCCGCGAACCCTAGGGACTGCTTGGTGTTACTGCCTTGTCGAGCCCGGTGGCCAGATGACGCGGACGTCCGTACCTTGCTGCCGGGCATAGGCCACGATATCGGCGGTGCCGCCTTTTCCGCCCGCCGGCCTGCCGTCCCAGACTGCCAGCAGGATATCGCTCTGATCAGCTACCTCCTGCCCTGCGGCCAAATATGCGTCTTCACCAGCCGTGGAAAAGTCCAGCTCTGAGCGGGAGGTGGCAATCTGGAGTAGAGAATTGTAGGCCGATCGCGCTTCGTTGCTTTGGAAGCTGTTTTCGTAATCGCTACTCGGGATGACAACATGCAACTGTCCTCCGCGGGCAAGCATGGCCAGCGCGAAAGCCTGATCTGCCCCCTCTGCGAGGCACGTCACCCCCAAGATTTCTTCCTCCATGTCGCTTAGCTCGGCCAGCATGGCTTCCACGACATGCCGCCGTGTGGCGACGCTCAACGTCTGGTGTCCGGTACACCCGATGCGTCTCATAGCACCTTCCGTTTCGCTAGCTTCCAGAAGTACTGGCCCATGGGAGTCAAGTAAACCTCTCCGCTTTCCATGGCTACCCAGTAGTGATCACGTTGACCGTCCGTGGTGACAAGGTTGGCGTTGCGCAGCCGCCCGAAATAGTCGAATTGCTGCTGTTTTGGAGTGCCTGAAGTTCCACGAGGCAGAGGTCTCCCTTCGCCCTCGTGCTCCGGGCTCAGACGTACTCGACTGTCTGCCTCAGGAAAGTGTTCGGGCAACTTTCGCAGCATGGCGGCGTCCAGCCATGGGGGACCGATGCGCAGGACAACGGGCTCGGTCACGTTCGCCTTGAAGACCGGGCGCTGCTGCCACGCGTCAAAGGCTGGGCTTATGTATCCGTAAAGGCTGAGCGCAGTGACCTTTCCCAGGTGGTCGGTGGCTCCTCCTTCGAGTCCGTCAAGGAGGACGCGGGTAAAGGCGCCGTGTCCGTCTGCCTCCTGCGATGTCTCGATTCCGCGGCTTGCGGCCAGGATGGTGACGTTCTCCCGCAGAATGCTCTTGTTGAGGCGGAAGTTCTCTGCAACTGCTGCGGCTTGCTGCCCTGGTGTATTTCCCAGATCTCCGCTGAAGCAACAGTCGAGTATCAATGTGACACTGCGGGCAGGTGAATCGTTGGCCAGGGTGATCAGGTCATTCATCGATACGCCCAGCGTATGGTCTGTAGCGTCCTGGGTAACCAGATCGGCGCCCCAGGGCGTCTGCGCCCCGTGGCCGGCGAAGAAGAAGAGTAAATCCGTGTCACGAGCACTGGCGAACAGTTGGGTGAGGGCGTGACGCAGACCGTCCCGCGTTACCTCAGGACCGCCCTCCTTTCCTGTGATCAATTGAGTGCGCCAGTTCGGGCTGCCATCAGCGTTGGCAGAAAGCAGCTTGTCGAGCGCTCTCGCATCTGCGACGCAACCCCCGAGGGATTGACCGTCCGGGTAGTGGTCAATGCCTACGATGATGGCCCGCTTCACGCGTTCTTGCCCTCGCCCATCATTTGCCGCACCGCCAGAGCGATGAGTTCCCACTTCCATGCGATGGTGCGGCTCCGCGGCAGGCCGACAGGCAGTGGGCTGCTGGGTCCGGCGCCGTCGACATAGACACCGAAGGCGGGGACCAGCAGTTCCTTGGCCATGGCGATCTCCTTGGCTACACCCGTGGCCGTCGCCATGTGCTGGCCCACCAGAACGATGCACATGTGGGTGTTTGCGATCTTCTTCTTGATGAGGGCTTCCCACTGGCTTTGGGGCAGCGAGGTCTTGCTCGACCAGTCTTCGACGGTGAACGGCGCGGGTGAGTCGCTCACCGCCTGGCCTGCGAACATCTTCTTCTGAAGCTCGTTGTGATCAAAGTCGAAGCTGAGGAACGCGCGCGGATTTGCCATCGTCTTCCTTGCTCCCGAGCAGGACCGGTGAAGCCTCACACTAGGCGACAGGTCTGACAGCGCGGTGGTGTTTTGTGACTTTGAGCTGCCCGGGGGAACCGCTGGCTACCAGGCGTGATACGCGGCTTCCACGTTTCGGCCTCGCCCCTCGATGGGGCATCTGCAGCTCTGTAGGGTCTTCGCAGGGAAGATCCTGAGCGTTGTCGCGACAATCGCCAGGATGTGTATGTCCGGGAAGGATGCGCCATGGTCGATTCGCCCAATACGCCCGGTTCAGGCGGCCAACCGCAGACGAAGCCGTCGGGTTCATCCGATACGCGTGGTCACAAACCTACGAGGCAGCCGGGGCGGACCCCTGCGTCGCCGCCTCCCCCGCCTCCTGCTCAGGGTCGGGGTAACTGACGAACATGGTCACGATCCGGCGGGCCGAGATGCATGCCGCCCCCCATGGGAAGTGCTGTACCTCGGTCGCGCCGGGCGCGCGATACTTCAACGGTTCCACCAGCACCAGATCCCTGTCTGGGGAGTCGTCTGAGCTGACGTTGAACGACGCCTGCCGCCCCTCGATGTAGGAGCCGTCTTCCAGAACGCAGCCGACGATGGGGTCTTCTCCGGGATACCAGCGGTCGAACATGACCCACCATGCCGACATGATGGATGCGTGGGGTCGCTTCCCTGTGACGGCCGCGGCCGCGGCCGCCAGAGCACATGAGAACAGCAATAGACCGGCGGCCCACCAGCCAAGTTGGACATATTGATCGCGCGCGTAGCTACCGCCTTCGCGCACGAGGCGACCGACGTCCGGCGTCAGACTGGGCATGAGGCCGCGCGCTGCCGCGAAAAGCGCGAGTGTCACCAGTTCGGTGAGAACGCTGCAGAACACCACGGTTCCGGTCTCCCGGAAGGGCGTAGGCCGACGCTCGCTGCCCTGACGCTCGCGGACGACGACGAACGTCAGTCCTGGCAGTAGCAGGACGACCAGCAGCATGAGACCGGTGAACGTAGTGGGCACGGCGGGCCCTTCCTGCCGTAGACGAACAACGACAGTCGGACACCGTACAAGCTCACATGTGCGGTGAGGACTGCCACTGGGAGAGGCGACTGCCGTCAAAGAGTGCCGTCAAAACGGCCCGGAGCATGATCGGTCGGGGGCGTTTGTGCTGGTGCCCCCGGCAGGATTCGAACCTGTACACCCGCTTTTGGAGAGAGGCTGGGGGATCTGCGGGATGAGCTGGGGCTTCGCCAGCCGAGGAAGCAGGCGGCTACTCGACCGCGGGCACCCTGTGGCTGACCCCTGCATCTGGCACGGTTGTGGCACGAACCCCAGCCGACGACAGTCAGCTTCGACGGTGGGTGCGTCGGCCGATCAGGCGCACCTGTGGCTCGCTGCACCCCCACCATACGAGTGCGGATACGTTCATTTACCACCTTCGTGCGGTGTCGGCTTACTTGTCGCATGTCGATGTCCGAGCAAGAGCCCCACTCCGGTGTGACGCGCTACGTGTTACGGCGCTCAGGGGGCACCGGGGTGTGGTACGCCGTCGTGATCTTTGTCGCTTTCTGCGCCCTTTTCAGGGGGTTCGCCGCCGTCGGACTGGTGCTCGACGGGGGGTTTCACTGGAGGATGGCGCTCTGGTCTCTCGCCTGGTTTGCCGTCGCCGCGTTCGGGCTGTCGGTGGCCGGGCCGATCGGAGTGACCTTCGCGATGCGTATCCAACCCGTCCTGGGCTCGCCGGCGGACCTCCCGACCATGACGTTCGTCCTGTACCTGCGCTCTTTCGGGATCGACCGGGAACTCGCCGATCCGAGGAGGGCGTTGGGCGCGAGATTCTGGCTGTCGAACGGGGAAATCCTGGGCCATAACGTCCACAACGCCGCGGCCACCGAAGAAGAGAAGGTCGCTAGATTCTTCCGCCGCTTCGGCAAATTGTTTGCGATCGGCCACCCCGGCGACAAATACCCGCTACCCGGTATTGATCGGTCTTACCTCAAAACGGATGAATGGAAATCCGAGGTGAGCGAACTGATCCGACGTGCACGCCTGGTTCTCCTGGTGGCCGGAACCTCGCATGAAAAGGAATCCGCACAGGGCACGCTATGGGAGTTCATGGAGGCCGTGAAGACCCTGCCGCCGGCCCGTCTGCTCCTTCTGGTGTGCACGGGACCGGACGCGTACCACCGATTCCGCGACGCCGCCGCGGAATATTTCGCCCAGCGGGGTGAGGAGTTGCGCCGGGAAGGGGTGGCGTCGTCACGTATGCCGGCACTGCCGGACTATCCGCCCCTGCGGTCGCCGCGGCTGCGGAGAGGGCGACATCCGCTGCGCGGGGTGATCAGGTTCGCCGACGACTGGACCCCGGAGTTCGTGCTGTTCGACCCGACCGGCGAGCGCGGCCGGACCGCTCGGCGCAGATGGCGCGCCACGGTCAGGGCGCAGGTGGACCCACTCCTGGAGCGGCTGGAGGAACGACTGCCGGGCCAGGCCGTGCAGCCTGACACCTTTCGCCGCGGATTCGTACTGGCCTTGGCCGCGATGGCCGCTTCGACGATCATGGTGCCGATCTACGTCATGAGACATGATCCGGTCACCGTGCGCGGCGCGGTCCTCGCCCTTGCGGTGCTGCTCGCTGTGGGATTCATACGAACATTCGTGTCGCTGGAGCGAAACAGAGTCGCGCACGATGTCAGGGTTCTGGTGACCCCCGAGGAGCAGAGAGCATACCATGCCGGGTACTCGGCCCAGTCGTGGCTGGAGAAATTGAGTGACGAGTTCGCCTTCTTTGCCGCCGACATCTTTTTCTGCGTCTTCTGGGGCGCGCTGTGCGGCACGCTCGCCCAGGTCGCCGTCTTGCATCGACTGCAGCACGTCGATGACCGCTATGCGGTGGTCGGAGCTGCATTGGGCGGCCTGTTCGGATTCTTTCGGCAGTTGAGGAGGAGCTCCTATCGTGTCCATCGCGCGTTACGGTCGAAGCCGGTGCAGCTCAGGTCCGCCATTGTCGCCGCCCTCCTCTGGCTCAGCGTCCTGGGCGCCACGGGCGGCGGTCTGATTATTGCTCGCGTCAGCCATCATGCCTATATCGGTATTTATGCTGCGGTGCTGATCGGCGTGCCGTGCATCTCTCTGTGGACGAAGCTCCGCATGCCGCACGCCCCCGCGCCCTGACTCCCGGTAGCCGGTGCGCCCCGGGGAGCCGTGCCGCCTACCTGGACTTATGTACGCCCGGCGCCGTCACGTGTACTTCGCCATGATGGGGACTGCATCGGCCTCTTCGTCTTGGCCTGGGGAGC
Source organism: Streptomyces sp. NPDC049597 (assembly GCF_040675505.1). NCBI lineage: Bacteria > Bacillati > Actinomycetota > Actinomycetes > Kitasatosporales > Streptomycetaceae > Streptomyces > Streptomyces sp. NPDC049597. Next base: position 173,156 of record NZ_JBFAOY010000001.1, on the reverse strand, counting down.
CGTGCGCATTTGGTCTGTCCCCGCCCCCGTGGGCATGTGTGGTGTGGTCATGATCATCCCCCCGGCTCGCCGCGATGGTCGCCAACCGCCTGCCCTCCCGCCTCTTCAACATCAACGCCGCAACTGCTCGCCTGGGCCCGCACCCTGCTGCTGGAAGGTGAACTGGCCACCGCGGAGCCGAAAAGGCTCCGCTACCGGCTTCTGCACACCGCCGCCCGCATCACCCGCGGCGGACGCCGTCTGCGCTTGCGCGTCTCCGCGACCTGGCCCTGGCGACAGGAGCTGACCAGCGCATTCGCCAGCCTGGCGGCCCTGCCTCTCCCGGCTACCTGACAGCAACGTCGTCCCCGGCCGCCCCCGACATGGAAACCTGGAGCACCCGGCCCGCGCGTCGGGCCCCACGAGTTCGACCCGGGCCGTCGTCACTTCCCTGCGCAACAAGAAGCAGGAGTGGGAGGAGTACCGCTCCGAGGTCACGGCCTTCGAGCTGCGCAAGAGCCTGCCGGTGCTGTAGGACCTCCGGCGGATCCTCGGTGCTTTCCCGGCGGCTCCCGGCCGCCGGGCTTGCGGGGACCGGGCCGTTCCTCCTGCGGATGCGAAGTCCGCGGCGTGCCGTGACCCTGGGAGGGATGGGGGACCCTGCGTCGAGGAGGAAACCTCATGTCCATGATGGACAAGATCAAGAGCATGCTCAAAGGCCACCCCGAGCAGACGAACCAGGGCATCGAGAGGGCCGGCGACTACGTGGACGAGAGGACCAGGGGCAAGCACAGGCGCCACGTGGACACGGGACAGGACAAGATGAGGGAGCAGTTCGGCGGCGGCGAGGGCGGCCGGCCCGCCCCCGGCCCCGACCGCGGCCCGGACGAGCCGCCGCGGGCCTGACATCTCACCGGCCGGCCCGGGCCGGGGGTGTGCGCCCCGGCCCGGGCCGCCGTGTGCCGGGGGCCGTCAGGGACCGGTGAGGCGCTCCCTCACGGTCCCGGTGCCGGTCACGTCGCCGATCAGAGGAAAGCCGAGCGCCTCAGATCGACCGGTACGGGGCCGTGCGGACGGTCGGTCGCCGTCACGCCGACACGACAGGCGGGCGGTGGGCGAGGAGATGTGCCTGCGGGGTCTTCTCGCCCGGACCCGCCTCCCGCACCATCCGCGCCCGCACCTCGAATCCGGCCGACTCCAGCTGCTCCGCGACCTCTTCCGGCATCAGCCGGTGGAAGTCGAGCGAGATCTCGTGCCCGAACCCCTCGGTGTGGCGCACGGGCTCGTGACCGACCTGGAAGCCCATCAGCAGATGCCCGCCGGGGGCGAGGACGCGGTGGAACTCGGCGTACACGGCGGGCCGCCGGGCGGGCGGCACGTGGATGACGGAGTACCAGGCGACGAGCCCGCCGAGGGCCCCGTCAGCGGCGTCGAGCGCCGTCATCGACCCCTCCTCGAAGCGCAGGCGGGGAAACGTGCGCCGGGCGAGGGCGACCATGGCGGGCGACAGGTCGACACCGGAGATGTCCACCCCGAGTCCGGCGAGATGCGCGGTCACCCGCCCCGGCCCGGACCCGACCTCGACGACCCGCCCCTCGACCGTCTCGGCGAACGCGCCGAGCACGGCCCGGTCCAGCGGCTGGTCCTCCAGCACGGTGCGGAACGTGTCCGCGTAGCCGGCGGCGATGGCGTCGTAGGAGGCGCGGGTGCGGGTGAGGAATTCCGGTTCGGGGGTGGTCGTCTCGGCTTCGGTCATCGTCCCGGGCTCGGTCGTCATGGGGAGGACGGTAGCGGGCGGGACCGACAGCGGCGGTCCCGCCCTGAGCCCGCCGATGCCCACCCGTCACCTCCCCGTTCCGGTGCCGGGTCGGCACTGCCCGGCATCAGGCCCGCATCTGTGCTTCGGCTGTTCGTCGGCTCAGGTGCCGGTTCCCGTCAACGGCGCGCGTATTCTTCCGTCCCCGCAATGGGATTCCTCGCTTTCGCGTAGGCCCAGCCTGGAGGTTTGCCTTCATGTGCATCCCCCGGCTTCGGGTCGCCTGAACAGCGCCGTCCACAGGAATGCCTCGCCGAAGTGAGCGGACCGCGGCGGCTGTTCGCGCATCCGGCGCAGTTCGACCTCCTCCAGGTCGGAGAAGATCCAGCGCAATTCCTCGGGTGTGTAGGCGAGTCCGCCGCGCAGGCCGGCCCCGTCGTAGAGGTCGGCGTCCGGCAGCTCCGACCCCATCCCGCCGGCCGCGAAGCAGGTGAGGGCGAAATGGCCGCCGGGAGCGAGGACCCGGTCCAGCAGGGCGAGATAGCTGACCCGGCGGTGGGGCGGCAGGTGGTGGAAGCATCCGGAGTCGAGGACCAGGTCGTACGGCCCGGCCACCTCGGCGGTGTGGAACGCGTCCCCGCGGACGAACCGGACGTCCACCCCCGCCCCCCGCGCCCGCTCCTCGCCCCAGGCGACGGCGGTCGGCGACAGATCGACGGCGTCGACGCGGAACCCGGCGGCCGCGAGCCGGACCGCGTTGCGCCCTGGTCCGCACCCCAGATCGAGGGCCCGGCCGCGCGCCGGGAGGAGCCCTCGGTCGAGGTACGAGACCAGGCTTTCGTCCGGCTTGGCGACGAAGAACGGCACGTCCTTGTCGCGGTCGGCGTAGAAGCCGTCCCACCAGTCGGCGCCGCCGGAGGTCCAGCGGTCGGCCTCCGGCGCGAACAGACCGTCCAGGAGCTGCAGTACGTCGTCGACCGTGCGGATGTTGCGGTGCGTGATGTGTTCCATCAGGGCCCCTTCCCTCGCCGTGAACGGTACGTCGGATCCCCGCGAACGCCCAGGTCAGAGGTTGTTTGCCGACGCGCTGGACGGGCCTGGGACGGACGCTCGGCAACGGCCCGGCGGGGTGGGGGCGCCGGCGCCTGAGCGCGCCCGTACGCGTCCGCCGAAGGGCGCCAAGAGGCATCCTCGCGCGGACCCGGACGCACTTCTTCGGCTCCTGCGCCGTGGGTGGCGGTGACGCGTCGCGCCTCGGCGTCTGCTGAATCGTTTATGCATCAACTGATCGCGCACGCAGCCGAGTTGGCGTGGTGAATCGGACTTGCCATGACGAGAAGACGGGTAGTTAATTGGCCTCGCACGGTGACAGGCCCGCGCCCCTGGTACCCCGGGTGCCGCGCGGTGCGACCCGACTGAGGACGCGTCGAAGCGGAGGAAGCATGCTGGATTCCACGACCCCCCTGCCGGGATGGCGCGGGGGCGACGGAAACGCGGCGTACCTCGACAAGACTCTGCGGCACGAACCCATCGAACTGTCGCTCAACGAGAGCGTCAGCTTCAAGATGGTCTTCTTCCTGTGGCTCAGAGCCGCCCTCGCGGCGTTCGTCGTGGGAGTGGTCCCGGCGTTCATCGGCTTCATCTCCCTGCTGTCCGGCCTGGGGGAGAGCAGCAGTTACGACCCCTACGGGGGGTCGGGCGACAGCGACGGCAGCTACGGGGCCTGGTTCACACTCGCCTTCATCGCGTCGTTCGTCGTCTTCTGGCTCGCGCTCCTCGTGTCCCGGCTGCCCGAACCGGTCGCCGAATGGCGGGTGTTGCTGGCCGACCGCACCGACCGGGTGCAGTCCGTGTACGGGGTGATCCTCCAGACGCTCACCGCCCGCCGGTACCCGCTCGCTCCGGCTCCGCACGGGACCAGGATCACGCTGACCGACTCCCCGTACGTCGCGTACGTCTCCGTCTTCAACTACGGCAACAGCCTCTACCTGGGCTGGATGATGTGGCGTTCGCGGCGCGGCACCGAACTGATGGGGCAGTTCCTCGGGGACCTCGTGCGCGGGCTCAAGGGCGAGAACGGCATCGAGCACCAGCTGCTGCGCAGCGAGGGCGCCCGCGCCATGCGGGAGGCCGTTCATCTCGCCTGCCGCGAGGGGCTGATGGCCGCTCTGGACGGCACGCCGACACCGGGCGCGCAGGTCCCGGGGCCTGCGGGCGCGCCGGGCGGTGCCGCGAGCGGGGCGATCCCGCGCCCGTCGAGCCCCCCGCCGCCCGTCGTCCCGCCGGTCGCGCCACCGGCCGTTCCCCCGGTGCCCTCGCCCTCCCACCAGCAGCAGCAACCGACCGCCGGCGGCACGGGCGACGGGGCCGGCACGCCGCAGTGAGCGTCCTGGTGTCCGCCTCCGCCTCCGAGGCGTGGGCCTGGTCCGGCCTGCGCCTCGAACCGCGGCCCGCCATGAGCGACAACGGAGCCCACGTGGGCCTCCCCGAGTCGCAGCGCCGGACCGAGGCGGCCGCGCTCGAGCAGGTGTGGCTGTCGCGCCAGTGGGTGCCCGACGGGCGGGCGTTCGAGCTGCGGTACACGAACGGGGCGCACGGCATCACCGGCACGCTCCTGTGCCGGGCCCGCGGGAGGGACGGCGCGTCGGCGTCCGCGGCGGCGCTCGCGCTGCGCGGCGCGCTGATGGACGGCCCCCGCCACGTACGGGCCGAGCCGATCGAGGACGCGAACGAACTCCACACCGTGCTCGTGCCGTCCGCGCACCCGCCCGTCGGCCTCGCGGAGGTGCGCAAACGCGTCGTCTGGGCGTACCTGCGCCGCCGCGACACCGACTTTCCGCTCGGCGTCGCCTTCGAGCCCCTGATACCGGAGTCCGTGAGCTGGGAGCCGGTGTGGGACGCGCTCGTGCGCGAGAGCGTGCCGACGACCGTGAGCATCTGCCTGGAACCCTACGCACCGCCGCACGAGCTGCGCTCCTACCTCGCCTACCTGGCGCAGGAGTACGGCAGGCTCTCCCAGCCCGGCCGGCCCAACCCCGTCTTCACGCAGTACATCCCGCCGGACCCGTTCGCCGTCCGGGCCGCGGGCCTGTACCAGGAGGCGCTGAGCGCGCTGTCCGGCCGCACCTACCGGCTGCGGATCTCGCTGGCGGCGCCGGATGCCGTTCCCCACCACCTGGCCGAGCTGATCGCGGCCACCGTCTCGGCCCCGTCCGGCGCCGGCCCCGGCGGGCCGGTGGCGCGGGCGGTGGCGGCACACGAGGCACCCGCCGCCTGGGGCAACATCACCGGGCTGCAGCACTGCTGGCTGGCCGCCGCGTATCAGCAGGACGTCCCCCAGCCCCTGGGCGCCTGGGAGCGCGTCCTCGCCGATCTGGTCGACGTGCCGCAGGCCTCGGCCGCCTTCCGCTTCCCGTACGAGATCCCGGGCCGGCCACCGCTGTTCGCCACGTCGCGAAGGGCCGGGCCGGCAGCGGCACGAACGCGCGGCGACGGGGCCCGGGGGCCCGAAGGCCGCGATCCGCACACCCCGACGTTCTGACCCCGACAGCCTGTCCCACCCGTCCCCCCGACACCCAGGAGCCGTGTCCGTGCCCACCATCACCTTCGAGATCGACGGCCACGTGGACGAGGCCGACGCCCACACCCGCTCCCTCGCCGCGTGGCTGAACGACGACGAGGACCTCAGCGGCTCGGCCCGGCTGCGCATGCTTCCGCCCGCACCGGGCGAGCAGGGCGGCCTCGCGGACGCGGTGGAGATCGTCGGCGCCGTGGGCCCGGTGCTGGACGCGGTGATCAGCGGGGCAGCGGTGTGGCTCGTGCAGCGGGCCAGGTCGCGCAGGATCAGTTTCAAGGTCACCAGGCCCGACGGGACGAGCGTCGAGCTGTCGGCCGGCAATCCGCAGGACGCCGCCGAGGTGCAGCGGCAGTTGCGGACCTTCCTGGAACCCGGGCCCGCGGATTCGGAGTAGCGGGCCAGGTCCCATCGGCCATGTCCTGGTCCCTCACCGTTCCCTCACCGTCGAACTCGGCCGCCGTCGTCGTGGGGACCGCCACCCATGTGCTCCCGAGCGGCCTTCCGTCGCTGCCGCAGGCGGAGCTCAGCGTCGCCGCGGTCGGCGACGCGCTCGTCGGGCCGCTCGGGTCGTTCGACTCCGGCAGCGTCCACCGATGCGTCGACCCGCCCAGCGCGGCCGACGTCTTCCGGCTGCTGCCCGCGCCCGGCACCCGGCGGCTCGACGTGCTGCTCTTCTACTTCGCGGGGCACGGGCTGTGCGGTGAGGGCGACCGGCTGTGTCTCGCCCTGCCCGGGTCGGTCGACGACGTGGACAGCGCGGAACGCACCTCGCTGCCGGTCACGGCACTCTTCCAGGCCATGCGTCAGGTGCGGGCCGAGCACCGGGTCGCGGTACTCGACTGCTGCTTCGCCGGACGGGCGCTCGACGCGGCCGACGCGGCGGACATCCATGTGCTGGCGGCCGCGGGCCGTACGAGACGCGCCCTCACCCCCGAAGGGCACCTGCGCACCGGCTTCACCACCGTTCTGCTCGACCTCCTCGCCGACGGCGTCCCGGACGGACCCGAACACCTCGACCTCGCGACGCTCTACCGCCGGCTCGCGGTGCGTCTCCCGGCGGCAGGGCTCCCGGCGCCGCTCCAGCGGACGTTCGGCAGCTCCGGTGACCTCGCCCTCTTCCGCAACACCGCCCACGGCACCGCGCTGTCGGAACCCGGCCTGCTGGCCCGCGCCCGCTTCGCCGACCAGGTGCGCACGCTGGGGCTGCGGGGCCGCGCGGGGCGCCTGGACCAAGCGGTCCGGCTGCTGCGGTCGGTGGCGGACGACGCGGCTCGCGTGATGGGGCAGGGGCACCCGGACACCCTGCGCTACCGCCACGTCCACGCCGCCGCGGTCGGCGAGGCGGGAGACCCGGCGACGGCGTGCGCGCTGCTCGAACAGGCGCTCGCGGACGGCGCGGCCGCACCGGACGGGGGGACGGCACCGGCGCTCGACGCGCTCCGGTCGAGCCTCGCGTACTGGCGCGCCCGGGCCGTCCCCCACGAGGGCTCAGCGCTCGGACAGCGGTGACGGCGCCTCCTGTACGCACCACGTGTTGCCGTCCGGGTCCTTGAAGAACATGAACGCGTTCCACACGTCGCCCGGGCCGTCCTCCCAGCCCGTCGCACCCACGTGCTGGATCTGGCTCACCGGCACCCCGCGCGACATCAGCTCCGAGTGCGCCTTCGCGATGTCGGTCACGCACAGCTGGAGCGCGTGCAGGGTGCCGGGGGCCATCTCGGGCTGGTCGGGGTGGCGCGGCATTCCGGACATCAGCGCGATGGAACAGCGCGAGCCGGGCGGCGTGAGCTGGATGATGCGCATGCCGGGGGCGACCTCGTCGTCCAGGTCGACCTTGAACCCCAGCGCCTCCCCGTAGAACGTCTTCGCGCGGTCCAGGTCCGTGACCGGGACCGTGACGACTTCGAGGGTCATTTCCATGGCGGGTCCTTACGTTGTCGCGGGAGCGAGGAGTGGAGCCGGGAAACGCGGGTCAGCCGGTGAGACTCCAGCGGGTCTGGCCGTACGGCTCTCCCCGGTGGAAACCGAACGCCTTCCGCGGCGCCACCCGGAATACCAAAGCCTCGCCGGCCGTGTGCGCGAACACGCCGTCGCGCACCCCGAAAGTCCAGTCCTCGCCGTACTCCCCGCTCCACAACCGCACCGGCGTGCGCGGCGTCGCCTCGTCCGTGACCCGGACCGCCTCGCCCTCGACCACCACGTCGTCGCCCTCGCTCAGCGAGTTCGTCGACCCGGTCGTGAGCACCACGTGCGGGTAGGCGCGCAGGTTCCGGGCCATGGACCTGGCGCGGCGCCCGTACTCATCACCCGCACCGGGACGGGTCATCGCTCGCACCGGGACGGCCCCCCTGGCCCCTCAGCCCACCGGCTGCCAGGCCTCCGGCGCCCCGGGAGAGGACCAGTACAGCCGCCCGTCCTGGCCGATCGCGCCCACACCCGTCTCCGTGCCCGACAAGGCCCCCACGAACAGGGGCCCGCCCGACCGCCAGTCCGGCCTGCCGGCAGAGCGGCCCGCCGTGCCCGTGCCGCCCGGCTCCGGCAGGTACGTGCCCGGTACGCCCGTCCGGGAGCGGACCGCCAGCAGCGCGTGACCGGGGCCGGACGCGCTGACCGGGCCGAAGCCCGCGACGCCGCCGAGCTCGGTCACGGGCGAGGCGACGGGGCCCGAGAAGTGGACCGTGCGGACCGCGCCGGACACGGGCCTGCGGAACCAGAGCCGTACGCCCTCGCCTTCCGGCGCCGCGCTCAGCGCCAGTGTCGTCGGCGGCAGGCCCGTCGCCGTGGGACCGCTCAGCGGGGCGCCCGGCCTCGCCTGCGTCCAGGACCAGACCGACAACGGGCTGCTCACGAAGACGTGCTGGCGGCCGCTCGCGTCGGACGCCACGGCCGGGTCGCCGTGCAGGTTCTCGCCGCCGCGCTCGCGCCAGTCCGACCAGGAGCCGTCGAGGCGCTGGGAGACCGAGCTGAGGGAGTAGTGGCCGTTGCGCAGGTAGACCGTGATCCGGCCCGTCTTGTCGACCGTCGCCGCGGGGGCCGAGATGTCGGAGAGACCGGAGGCGTCGTCCTTCTCGGGCGTGCCGAGCGAGTGCCAGGGCCCGAACGCGCCGCCCGGCCCGCGCTGCACCGCCGTCACCACCTCGCGGCGGTAGTCGGCGGGCCCCGCGCCCAGGGTCGTACGGGTCGCGAACACCGCGATCCGGCCGTCCGCGAGCCGCACCGACGTCACCCCGCTGTCGAGCCCGGTGCCGGGCAGCAGCTCGGGACCGGTCCAGGCTCCCCGCGCGGCGCGGTGCCAGACCGCGAGCCGTGTGTCGAGGACCGAGAAGGCCCACAGCTCGCCGCCGCGTCCGGGCTGCGCCCAGGACGTCGACTCGCCCCGGGTGTAGCGGACGGACCGCGTCCAGCCGTGGCCGCCGGGTCGCGCCGCCACCTTGCGGTCGCCGCAGCCCGCCTCGGCGCCGCAGTAGTTCCGCTCGTCCGTCCACGCGTACGTGTGCATCGTGCGCAGCTTGGCCGCCGCCGTTTCCGGGTCGAGCGTGTACGGCAGGCCGCTGGTGAAGTAGCCGAGGTAGTTCTGGACGCTGAACGCCGGGTGGCCGGGCGTGGCCGCGTACCGGGTGAGCGCCGCCTGCGCGAACCGCGCCCCGAACAGGTGGTCCTGATGGTCGGTGGGCCGGTCCGTGCCGGCGACCAGGCCCGGCGTCGGGTCCTGCATCCGTACGTGCGTGGGCGCGAACCGCTTCAGCAGCCCCGCGACCGTGTCGACGACCTGCGCCTTGCTGTACGCGAAGTCCCGCTTCACCGGGGAGCCGGACGCCAGCTGCGAGGGCAGCTCGGACACCCGTCCGTCCCACAGGCCGTGCAGGCTGACGGGCCGGTCGCCCGAGATGGAGCCCGCCTCGCGCAGCTGGACCCACACCAGGGATATCTCAGGACGGGCCGCGAGCACGTCCAGTTCCGCGGTGCCGCCGCCCGCCGTCGGTATCGCGGTGCGCCGCCACGGGCTCGTCCGGTCGCCTGTCGCCATCTCCGCGTACGCGGCGCGTATGCCGTTCTGCCGGGCCTCCGCGTACCGGGCCTTGTCGGCGGCGGGTCTGACCGAGGGGGCGAGCGGGCCGGTGCGGGCCGCGTTGACGCCGTCGGACTCGCCCGCCGTGAGGTAGACGGAGGTCAGCCGCGAGCGGGAGTCGACCGACTGGCGGGTGTCGGGGTTCATGAAGAACAGGTCGTCGTCCGGGTGCGCGACGATCTGGACCACCGACGCGGGGGCCTGCCCCGCGGGCGCCGGGCTCTGTGGGACGGCCGTCGGCCGGGCCGTCTGCACCTTCGGCGGCGTGCGCGTCGCGCCGGAGCCGGCGGCATCGGCGCCGTAGAACCAGCCGGCCACGGCGACCGGGGCGACCAGCAGGGCCGCCGCCGGGCCTCGGCGGGAGAGCAGGGTGAAGCGGCGGCGGGGCCCGGACGAGCGCATTGCGGTGGTGCCTTCGGTGTTCAGGTTTTCCAGCGGACGAGGGTGTGGCCGGCGCGCGTCGTGTGCGGCCCGTCGCGTACGGGCCCGAAGACCGGCACCGGCGTGCCGTGAAGACGGAGATACCGAGCATGCGGTTCATCGCGGGCGTTGTGTGCGGAACATGGCGTATCTCACGCGCCTCGTACGTCACATCGGGCAGTCCCGTTCCGTCGCGCCTCGTACGGCACGTCCGGCAGTCCCGTTCCGCGCCGCGCCGGACCGCCCCGCGGTCCGCCGGGCCGGGGCCGGGCGGTGGGGGCTAGGCTCGATGCGGCACGCTGATCAGGGCGAGGACGGGAGAACGGGATGACGGCGCCGGGGCGCAGAAGCAGCACCTTCACGCGACTCCTTCGGCACGGATTCACCGACCCCTCCGCCGCCGAGCGGCTGCTCGACCTCCCCGACATGGCCCCGGTCCGCGCCGACCCCGTGCTGCTCGACGCGTTCGGCGCCACCGCCGACCCCGACCTCGCCCTGCGCGGCCTGGTGCGCGTGGTGGAGGCCCACGAGGACGGCGAGCGCCGCCGCTTCCTCGACACCCTCGCCACCGCCAAGCCCCTCCGTGACCGGCTGCTCGGCGTCCTCGGCGCCTCCGAGGCGCTCGGCGACCACCTGGCCCGCCACCCGCGCGACTGGCAGGCGCTGTTCACGTACGAGTCCGCCGACCTGCACCCCGGCGTGGCCGAGTTCGAAGCCGGGCTCGCCGGCGCGACCGACCCCGTCTCGCTGCGCGTCGCCTACCGCCGCTGCCTGCTCGCCATAGCGGCCCGCGACGTGTGCGGCACCACCGACGTCGCCGAGGCCGCCGCCGAGCTCGCCGACCTCGCCACCGCGACCCTGCGCGCCGCGCTCGCCATCGCCCGCGCCGCCGCGCCCGACGACGCCGCCGCCTGCCGCCTCGCCGTCATCGCCATGGGCAAGTGCGGCGGCCACGAGCTGAACTACGTCTCCGACGTCGACGTGATCTTCGTCGGCGAACCGGCGAACGGCACCGACGAGGGCAAGGCCCTCCAGGCCGCCACCCGCCTCGCCTCGCACCTGATGCGCATCTGCTCCGAGACCACCGTCGAGGGCACCATCTGGCCCGTCGACGCCAACCTGCGCCCCGAGGGACGCAACGGCCCGCTGGTGCGCACCCTGTCCAGCCACCTCGCCTATTACCAGCGCTGGGCCAAGACCTGGGAGTTCCAGGCGCTGCTCAAGGCGCGACCGGTGGCCGGGGACCTGGCACTGGGCGAGGAGTACATCGACGCCGTGTCCCCGCTCGTCTGGCAGGCCGCCGAGCGCGAGAACTTCGTCGCCGACGTGCAGAAGATGCGCCGCCGTGTCGTCGACAACATCCCCGCCGCCGAGATCGAGCGCGAGCTCAAGCTCGGGCCCGGCGGGCTGCGCGACGTCGAGTTCGCCGTCCAGCTCCTGCAGCTCGTCCACGGCCGCAGCGACGCCTCCCTGCACAGCGGCAAGACCCTGGAGGCGCTCCAGGCGCTCGCCGCAGGCGGATACGTCGGCCGGGCCGACGCCGCCCAGCTCGACGACGCCTACCGCTTCCTGCGCGCCATGGAGCACCGCATCCAGCTCTACCGGCTGCGGCGCACCCACCTCGTGCCCGAGCAGGAGGCCGACCTGCGCCGCCTCGGCCGCTCCCTGGGGCTGCGCGCCGACCCGGTCGCCGACCTCAACCGGGAGTGGAAGCGGCACGCCTCGGTCGTGCGCCGGCTCCACGAGAAGCTGTTCTACCGGCCGCTGCTCGACGCCGTCGCCCAGCTCGCGCCCGGTGAGATCCGGCTCAGCCCCAAGGCCGCAGGACAGCGCCTCGAAGCGCTCGGCTACGCCGACCCCGCCGCCGCCCTGCGCCACCTGGAGGCGCTGTCGTCGGGGGTGTCCCGCAAGGCGGCCATCCAGCGCACACTGCTGCCGGTGCTGCTCGGCTGGTTCGCCGACTCCGCCGACCCCGACGCGGGCCTCCTCGGCTTCCGCAAGGTCTCCGACGCGCTCGGCAAGACGCCCTGGTACCTGCGGCTGCTGCGCGACGAGGGCGCCGCCGCCGAGAACCTGGCCCGGGTGCTGTCGGCCGGCCGGCTCGCGCCCGACCTGCTGCTGCGCGCTCCCGAGGCCGTCGCGATCCTCGGCGACCCCGAGGGCCTGCGGCCCCGCGGACGCGACCACCTCGAGCAGGAGGTGCTCGCCGCCGTCGGGCGCGCGGACAGCGCGGAGGCCGCCGTCGCCGCGGCCCGCGGGGTGCGCCGCCGCGAGCTGTTCCGTACGGTCGCCGCCGACCTCATCGCCTCGTACGGCACCGAGGACAGCCCCGCCGAGGCGGATCACGGAGCCCTCGTCGACCGGGCCGGCACGGCGGTCACCGACCTCACCGCGGCGACGATCGCGGGCGCGCTCAGGGCCGCCGTGCGCGACCAGTGGGGCGACACGCTGCCCACCCGGTTCGCGGTCATCGGCATGGGCCGCTTCGGCGGCGGCGAGCTGGGCTACGGCTCCGACGCCGACGTCCTGTTCGTGCACGAGCCGCGCGACGGCGTGGACGAGGAGGAGGCGGCGCGCGCCGCGAACACGGTCGTCGCCGAGATGCGGCGGCTGCTCCAGCTGCCCACCGCCGACCCGCCCCTGCTGATCGACGCCGACCTGCGGCCGGAGGGCAAGAGCGGACCCATGGTGCGCACGCTCGCGTCCTACGAGGCGTACTACCGCCGCTGGGGCCTCGTGTGGGAGAGCCAGGCCCTGCTGCGCGCGCGTCCCATGGCCGGCGACGCCGAACTGGGCGCCCGGTTCCTCGAACTGGCCGACCCGCTGCGGTACCCGGAGAACGGACTCGGCGAGGACGCCGTACGGGAGATCCGCCGGCTCAAGGCGCGCATGGAGTCCGAGCGCCTGCCGCGCGGCGCCGACCCGACACTCCACGCGAAGCTGGGCCGCGGCGGGCTGAGCGACGTCGAGTGGACGGTCCAGCTGCTCCAGATGCGCCACGGCCGCGAGGTGCCGGGCCTGCGCACCACCCGTACCCGCGAGGCCCTGGCGGCGGCGCGGGAGGCCGGTCTGATCCCGGCCGAGGACGCCGCGACGCTCGACGAGGCGTGGGTGCTCGCCACGCGGGTGCGCAACGGCGTGATGGTGGTGCGGGGCAGGGCGGGCGACACGTTCCCGTCGGACGGCCGGGAGCTGGCGGCGGTGGGCCGTTATCTGGGCTACGGGCCGGGCCAGGTGGGCGCCATGCTGGACGACTACCGCAGGGTGACGCGGCGGGCGCGGGGCGTCGTGGAGGAACTGTTCTACGGCGCGTAGCGCGCGGGGCTAGGCGCGCGTGGGCAGCAGGCGCCGGAAACGCTGGGGCCGGTTCGGGTCCTTCGGCACCAGCCGGGGCAACCGGTGCGGCAGGGCCCGGTACCACGCGTACGACACCCCGAAGCCGAACGCCAGGCAGATCATGCCGCCCACCGCGTCCAGCCAGAAGTGGTTCGCCGTCGCCACGATGACGACCAGCGTCAGCGTCGGGTACAGCACGCCGAGTATCCTCACCCACGGCGCCGTCGCCACCGCGCAGATGATGAGGCCGCACCAGAGCGACCAGCCGATGTGCATCGAGGGCATGGCCGCGTACTGGTTCGACATGTTCTTGAAGTTGCCCGAGGCCATCGAGCCCCAGGTCTCGTGGACGAGAACGGTGTCGATGAAGTGCTGCCCGCTCATCAGCCGGGGCGGGGCGAGCGGATACAAGTAGTAACCGACGAGCGCCACACCGGTGGTGGAGAAGAGCACGAGGCGGGCGGCGGCGTAACGGCCGGGGTGTCCGCGGTAGAGCCACACCAGCACACCGATGGTCACCACGAAGTGCAGTGTCGCGTAGTAGTAATTCATGGACACGATCAGCCATGTCACCGAGTTCACCGCGTGGTTGACCGACTGCTCCACCGCTATGCCGAGGGTCTTCTCGGCCTCCCAGATCCAGTCCGCGTTGCGCAGGGCCTGGGTCCGCTGCTCCGGCACCGCGTTGCGGATGAGCGAGTACGTCCAGTAACTCACCGCGATCAGCAGGATTTCGAACCAGATGCGGGGACGGCGCGGCGACCGGGGAACGCGCCGGATTTGTCCGGTGTGGACCGATTCGGTGTCGGCCTCGTCGTCCACCATGGGTGACGGGGTCGCCATCCGGCTGTCCAGAGTCTTCACGGTCGCTTCACCCATGGGACGAGAGTCTGCCAGATACACGGCCCGCACTGATCATCCCTCGGACGGGTTCGCGCCGGGTGCCGTACACCTTACGGACGAGCGGCCCGTCAGGGGGAGAGCCGGGGATTCCCGATGGCGATCCGGGCGGCCGGCAGGTGCTTCTCCAGCAGCAGCACCCCGTACACGCTCCCGTCCGGCGCCCGCTTCGCGGGCTCCTCGCCGACCACGGCGTAGCCCGCGTCCTCGTAGTACGTCCGCAGCCGGGGGTTGCCGCTCAGGCAGTCCAGCCGGGCCGTCGCGCGCCCCGCGGCCGCGATGCGCCCCTCGGCATGGGCGAGCAGCGCCCGGCCGGTGCCGGGGGGAGCCGACCGGTCGGTCATCAGGCGGTGCACGTAACCGGCCGTCGGGGGCTGTGCGCCCCAGGCGCCCTCGTCGTCCCACCACAGTTCGTACGCGCCGACCGGGGCGTCCGCGGCCCGCATCAGCCACACCTCGCCGTCGGCGATCCGACGGCGGAAATGGGCGGCGTCCTTGCCGCCCGGCTTCCACTGGTCGATGCCGTGGCGCAGCATCCACCGCGCGGCTCCGTCGTAGAGCCCGACCAGGATGTCGACGTCCGACGCGGTTGCAGGGGAGAAGCTCGCGGGGGAGAGGGGAGACCCGGTGATCATGGCCTCATGATGACGGGCGGGCCCGGTCGGTCACGGCCCGGGTGCCGGTCCGCCCGAGGGAAGCCCGCCACCGTCGGCGGCCGTCGGGCCACTGCCCCGTGTCAGCCCCCGCCCAGAGGAGGGCGCTGGGCGGGCACCTGCGCCGGCGCGAGGGCCAGCAGGCGGCCGACGAGGTCCCCGAACGGGCCGTCGGCCGGCTCGTCCGCGAGCATGGCCGTCACGACCTGCGCCATCTCCTCGTCGTACGCCGCGCTCACCGCGGCCAGCGCCGCGAAGTCGTGCACGAGCTGGAGCTCCAGCTCGGCGCGCGGGATGCAGCGGCCGTCCAGCCACAGCAGCGCGGTCGACTCGGCGAGCGAGACCCAGGAGCGCACGACGAGTTCCAGCCGCGGCGACGGCGCCGTGATCCCCAGGTGCGCGAGGATCTGGTCGAACGCGGCCTGGCGCACCTCGTCGATCATCGCGTTGGTCGTGGACGAGCCGACGGCGGGACCGCCGCGCATCAACGCCGAGAAACCCGGGCCGTGTTCGTCGACGAAGTCGAAGAAGCGGCCCATCACCCGCAGCAGCCGCGCCCCCAGCGGGCCGTCGTGCGGCTCCTCGAACCGCCGGGCCAGCTCGTCGGCGGCCCGGCGCAACGCCGCCTCGTACAGGCTCTGTTTGCCGGGGAAGTAGTGGTAGACGAGCGGCCGCGAGATGCCCGCGGCCGCCGCGATCTCGTCGATGGAGACGTCGTCGGGGGAGCGGTGGCTGAACAGCTCCAGCGCCACACCGATCAGCTGCTGCCTGCGCTCCTCGACGCCCATCCTGCGCCGCACCCCGGTCGTCATGCCGACACCCTACAGACCGGGCCCGGGCGCGTCCCTCCTGGTCCAGGGCGCGGACCACCGCTCAGTGCAGCGCGCGGACCCGCGTGCCGTCCGGGAGGCGGCCGTCCAGCTCCGCCCGCGCGCCCTCCCGCGCCCGCACCGCCAGCACGCGGCCGGCGCTGAAGCCCGAGGCCCCGCCCGAGACGGCCAGCGAGGCGAACTGGCCGCTTCCCGCGGCGAGTACGTACCACTGGCCCGCCTGCGACTTCCACAGCACGCCCGCCAGCGCCCGGGGCTCGCGCACCCCGCACGACGGCGCGTCCTGCGCCCGCGCCACCACGGTGCCCGGTGCGCCGGGGCGGTCGGCCGGGGGGTGGAACTGGGCCATCACGCGGCCGCCGGCGCCACGCCACGTCTCGGCCCGCGTGCACACCCAGGCGGCCGTGCCGTTGGCCTCCGGCAGCCTCTGGCGTGCGTACTCCCAGGCGTTGACACTGCGCACGCCGTGCGCGCGCACCCCTGCCAGCGAACAGGCCGTACGCGCCCAGGACGCGCGGGCCGCCGGGCCGGTGGCGTCCTTCGGGGCGGTGGGCGGGCCGAAGGTGAGCCGCGCGGGCGTCAGTTCGCCGAGGTCCGTCAGCACCCGGGCCCCGCCGCCCGCCTCGACGGCCTCCAGCGTGTGCCACGCACGGCAGGCACGCGCCTGGGCGGGGCTCGGGAGCGGTGACGTCACCCCGTCGGCGTCCCGCGGCAGCGGACGAGGCCGGGCCGCCGGCACGAGCAGGTCCCGTACGGACACCCGACGCACCCACGGCGCCGTCAGATAACGGACGTCCGCGCCCGCGCGAGCCACGACGAGCGCCGCCGCGGAGGCCGTGTCCGTGCCGTCCGTCCGCGCGAAGTCCAGTGCCGCGCCGGGCGAGCCGTCGCGCGGCTCGGCGTAACGCGCCACGCGCAGGCCGTCGTGCAGCAGCACCACCCTCGCCGCGCCCACCTCGCCCGCGAACAGCAGGTGCGGCGGTCCCATGGGCGGACCCGACGGTGTGCCCGGCGTCGCCGAGACCAGGACCGTCGCGCCCGGTCGCGCCCACACCGCGAGCGCCCGCCGCAGCAGGCCCCGGTCGTCCACGAGCGGGCCGCGCGCGGGCCACACCGAGAAGTCCCGCCGTGTGGAGTGCCGCCAGGCGCCGGGCTCGGCCCGCGTCAGCCTGTCCGGGTCGAGGGCTGCCTCGGCCGCCGGATTGCGGGCGTAGAGCGGGGCCGCCGCGTCCGCGCCGCGCCCGCCGCCCGGCAGCCCCAGCAGCGCCCCGCACACCGCGAGCGCCGCGACGGCCACCAGCCCCGCCCTGACGTGCTGGCGGCGGCGCATGAGGTCCGTGGGCCGCACCTGGAGGGAGCACGGGTCGAACTCGGGCGAGCCGAGCAACGCCGCCGCCTTCCTCCCGCCCGGCACCGCGTCCGCCGCCGCGAGCGCCGCGTCCGGGTCCGCCGCGCCCGCGGCGGCGAGGGCGTCGCGCACCCGCGCGTCCGGGAGCCGTTCGAGGCCGCGCAGCACGTAGGCCGCGCGTGCGGGTCCGTCGAGCGCGGACAGCCGCTGGTCCAGGGCGAGTTCGTCCGCGCCGCCGGAGCGGGGGAAGACCCGCAGGCCCCAGATGTGCGGCAGCAGCGGCGGCAACTGGGCGCGCCGCGGCCGCGCCAGGCGCCGCAGCGGAAGCCCGGCCTCCAGCGCCTGGCGCAGCACCCGGCCCCGTACGAACACGTAGCCGGGGTCCGCACCGCCCTCCGGGCGCCGGGCCCGCGGCACGGCGGCACCGCCCAGGACCGCCCCACGGCCGCGCGGCAGCGACCGCTGCGCGATCGCGTGCGCCGTCAGCACGCGGCGGTTGCGGCCGAGAGTCGGCGGCAGTACGAGGTAGGCGATCCGCACGAGCCGCGGATAGTGCTCGACGAGCGCGGCCTCCGCCTCCTCCACACCGACCTCGCTCCCGAGGGGGACGGGCGGCGCGGAGAGGGCGGAGGTGTCTGCTGCGGTGACGGCATCCTGTGGTCGCACGTTCAGCAGAACGAGCGAATCGTCCTATGGTCACCAAGGCGCGTGCGCGGACGGGGAAGTGGCCGCTGCCCGGGTCGCCCCCGGCGCGCGGGGCCGGCCGCGCCCTGGAGCGGCGCCGGACCACGGCCGTGCCGGGCCTCCGTGGTGGGGCACCGACGGGCCGTGGACGGGGCGGCTGTTGCTGTCCACCCGGGCGGCTGTCTGCCGGCGCGGGGGCCGGGCAGCCCGTTCGGGCCCCGTGGAGGCCGCGCCCACGACCTGTCGGGGACGACGGTGTCGCCGTGCGGTCGTCGGGCGGACCGGCCGCACCCCGGGCAGCGCCGGGCCGGTGGGTGCCTGCGCCACCGCACCCGCAAGCGGCACGTCCCCCTCACCGCGACGTGAGGTGGTCGCGGAGGCGGCTCAGTGTCGACGGGTTCACCCCCAGGCCGTCCGTCACGTACGCCTCCATCGAGCCGTACCGCGCGTCGACCTCGTCCAGGGCCGCCGCCAGGTACTCCGGAGCCACGCCGATCATGCCCAGCGCCGTCTCCGGGCGGCCGCCCTGCAGGGTGAAGCCCTCCACCAGCGGCGCGAACGCCTCCCGCACCGCCGCGTTGACCGACAGGTACTCAGCCCGCACGGCGTCCGGCGACGCTCCCAGCACGCTGAGCACGATCGTCGCCGCCCAGCCCGTGCGGTCCTTGCCCGCCGTGCAGTGGAACAGCAGCGGCGTCGCGCCCGGCTCCGCCAGCTCGTTCAGGAACGCCCCGTAGGACGCCCGCGCCGAGTCCGTCACCACGAACGCCCGGTAGATCGACTCGAACATCTCCCGGCCGCGGCCACCGCCGAGTTCCTTCTCGGCGGCGGCCGGGTCGGCCAGCAGCTGGCGCAGCCGGGCCGCCGCCGGCATCCGGCCCGCGGCGACCTGGTCCGCCAGCACGTCGGCGAGCAGGAGCCGCCCGCCCGGCGGCACCCGGTCCGGGCGGGCGTCGCGCTCGGCCGCCGTACGGAAGTCGACCACCGTACGCACACCGAGCGCGGCGACCGCCGGATCCGCCGCCAGGTCGAGCCGGTGCAGCTGACCGGAACGCAGCAGCACACCGCTGCGCACCGTGCCGCCGTCGGCCAGCGGGATGCCGCCGAGATCGCGGAGGTTGGCGACGGTGGTGGACGGGATCGCGTTCATGGAGCGGAATGTATGCGCCCGGGGTGTCAGCCGGCGGACGCGACACCTTCCCGCAACGACCACCCGCTGAACCGCACGGTCCCCCGCGCCCCGCTGCCGCCGTTCACCGCGCTCATGAAGAACCCGGCGTCCTGCCGCGCAGCCGCGCCCGGCACGGTCACCGTCGCGACGGTCCGCCACGTCGTCCCGCCGTCCGTGGAACACGCGCCGGTGAACGACGCACCCGCGTCCTTCGTCAGCCGCAGCAGCACCGGCGCCCTGACACCGGTGATGCGCCGGTAGGCGTCGAGCGTGCCGTCGCCGTTCGTGTCGTACGACAGCACGACACCCTGCCCGGGCGTCACCGCCAGGTTCACGAAGCCCGCGTCGCCCGGCTTCCCGAGGGCGTTGCGCACGACGATGCCGGCGCGCGCCCAACTGCCCGTCACCTCCTGGGCGTCCACCCGCAGCAGCACACTGCCGCCCTCGCTCAGCACACCCTCGCGGTACGCGGTGCCGAACTGCGTCGTGCCCCGCCACAGGTCGTTGCCCGCACCGTTGATCGCCAGCCGGTCGCCGAGCTGCCCGAACACGGCCGCGTTGGAGGTGAAGGTGCGCCACTCGGGGTCCAGCGGCGCCGCCAGGTGCACACTGCTGCGCTGGGTGACCGCCACCCGCTCCTCGCCGGCGGGCCCGTACCGCGTCGTCAGCACGTACGGCATCGGCACCAGCGGCTCCGTCAGCGGCTCGTCCGGCGCCGTCACCCGCCAGGCCACCTCGCCGCTGCCGCCCGCCGCCACGCTCTCCAGGTACGGGGTGCCCTGAGGCTCGGCGTCGAGCCCGGTGAGCTCCAGATCCACCCGGCCCGTCGCCCGCAGCCCGTTGAGATTGCGGAACGAGGCCGTCACCGTGCCCGTGCTGCCCGGGCTGAACGCCGACGGCTCCACGCGTACCGAGACGAACCCCTGGTACGGCGCGGCGGCCAGGGTGTCGTACACCCGGCGGGCCGTGCGGTACGCGTCTCCCGTCGGCCGCACCGGGTACGCCCGCCGGTCCTTCGTCCACGCCTCCTCCGCCGGGTACCAGTCGAACGACCGCGGCGCCCTGCCCTCCGCCAGCGCGTCGGCCTGCTCGGTCAGGTACGCCTCCCACTGGGGCACATGGACGTCGCCCATCAGCCCCTGCCAGTCCCGGTTGGCGTAGTTGCTGAGCTGCCCCGCGGTCACCCGGTCCGCCCAGGTGGTGATCAGCACACGGGCCGTGCGCTCCAGCTCCACCGCCTCCTCGGCGCTCGTGGCCAGCCGCTTGGCGTCCTCCAGCCACGGCCCCAGCAGGAACGCGCGGTGGCAGCCCGCCATCGTGTCGGCCAGCCGCATCAGCTTCACCCACAGCGTGGCGATCGCGCGGAAGGTGTCGACGTCCTTGTCCAGGTACGCGGTGCGCAGCGGCAGCTGGAGCGTGCGCGAGCGGTTGGCCAGCGCCTGCCGTGCCAGGTCGGTCAGATCGTGGCAGTACGCGTCCGTGTCCCGCAGCGGCGGCCGTACCTCCAGCAGCGCGGCGAAGGCCCGGTCGAAGTCCGCCGGGTCGAAGGCCGTCCCGATCGAGTAGGCGAGAGAGGGCCGGCGGCAGAACAGCGAGTCGTACGGCCGGCCGTCGGTGCTCGTGAGCCTGTACGCGGTCGCCGCCAGCGCGGCGAACGCGGACCTCGCCGAGCGGTCGTCACCGCCGTAGCGGATGCGCGCGTACTCGGCGAACCACGCGTCCCGGTCGATCTTCTCCTCGCGCCAGGCCAGTTCGCTGAAGAGCTCCAGTGCCGCGGGGTCACGCTCCGCCGCCTCCGGCATGTACGCGGTGCCGACCAGCGCGCTGCCCGGTTTGTCGCGCCAGGCGGTGAACTTCTCCGTCCACCGGTCCGTGTTCGCGCCGATCGTCGTGCGGCCGCCGAAGTTGGGGATGGTGCCGAAGGCGTACGGCGCGCCGCCCCAGTCGGCCTCCCGGTCGGTGACCGTGTCCAGGTCGGACAGGCCGTCGACGATGAGCAACCGGTCGGTGTCGACGGCGTCCAGCAGCGCCCGGCGCGGGTTGGCCTGCCAGCCGAGGATCACCCACGTCGCGTCGGGCCGGGCCGCGCGCAGCGCCGTCTCCACGGCGCGGGCGGCGTCCGGGACCGGCACGTCGCCCGCCGTGCCGCCCTCGTGGAGCAGGTCCATCTTGAAGTAGGAGACGTCGCCGAACAGTTCCGCCTGGTGCCGGTAGAAGGCCGCGGCCACGTCGGCGAAGGCCCGCGTGCGCGGGTCGAGCCAGTCGGGGCGGCGCAGGCCGTTCCAGGTGCCCTGCGGGATCACGCGCGCGTCGCTGTCCGGATTGCGGGCCGGGAAGTCGTCCGGGACGGTGCCGAAATACCCGGGCAGCACCGGACGCATGCCCAGCTCCCGCATCCGGTCGGTGATCCTGCGGCCCAGGTCGGTGCGGCGCTCGATGAGGGCGGGGGACATCGGGCCGCCGTACTCGCTCATGTTCTGCAGCAGCCACCACGGCTGGTGCGAGGGCGCGGGCAGCCAGGTGCGCGCCTCGGTGTCCGAGTAGCCGAAGTCCATCAGCAGCCGGTGGTAGACGGCCTCCTGGCCGGGCGTCACCAGCACCTCGTTGCAGCCGTGCAGGGCCAGCACGTCCAGCAGCCGCTCCCAGCGCGGCCAGTCGGCGTAAGGGGCGGTGTAGCCGTCGTGGGTGTCGTTGTACGCGAACCGGTGCGCGACGGTCGCGGCGCGTTCCAGCGGCGCGTGCGGCGCGGGCAGCCGGCGGGGCAGGCCGAGCTGGGAGCCGGACCACGAGATGTGGGCCCTGCAGACGTACTTGAGGTACCAGTGGACGCCGGTCAGCAGCACGGCCGCACTAGTACCCGCCACCTCGACGCGCCCCGTCGAGCCCGTGACACGGAACCGCTCCGCGCCGCCCACCACCCGCAGCCGGAACTGCTCCGCGTGTTCGGGCAGCAGCCGCCGCAGGGCCGCGAGCGCGACGTCGGCGGCCGCCTCGGGCTGCGCCGCACGGGTGGCGGGGACCGCCGCGCGGCCCCCGGACGCGACGGCCGGGGTGTGCGCGGCGAGTACCGCGCCCGCCCCGACCGCCCCTGCCGTGCCCAGAAGCGTACGTCTCGACAGCTCGTTCATCAGCGCTCCTCCGTGTTGCTCCGGCGACAACAGGTGCGTGCGCAGCGCACGTTACTCGCGGTTCCGCCGCGCGAAGAGGGTGCGGGAGTGCACCATGGCCGGATGCGGACGAGTAAGAACACCAGTACGCGGCGGGTGGCCCGGACAGGACTGGCAGTTGTGGTCCTCGCCCTGGCCGCCGCCTGCTCATCGGGAGGCGACGACGACGGGCGTGTCGGGGCCGGCCAGGACGCGAAGGAGCCCCGGACGGCGACCGGCAGCCTGGAGGACATCGCACGCCAGGCCGAATGCGAACCGAACATCCAGACGGACGCGGAGGAGCTGCGGCAGGCCAACTGCACGACGGCGGACGGCAGGTACGTCCTCGCGACCTTCGCCACCGACCGCGGCCAGCGCGAGTGGCTCAACGAGGCCAACGACTACGGAGGCACCTATCTGGTCGGGCGCAAGTGGGTCGCGGTCGGCGACGAGAAGGTGGTGACGGCGCTGCGCGGCCGGCTCGGCGGCACGGTGGAGACGGGCGCCGGGCACGGCTCGCACACCGGCGGCGCGGGCAGCGACGGGGGCGCCAGCGAAGGCCACGAGGACCAGGAAGGCCACGACGGCGACGACGGCCACGAGGACAAGGAGCACGAGGGGCACCACGGGGGCTGAGGCCCACGACCACCGGTCCGTACCGCGGGCCGGCCGGGACATCCCGGCCGGCCCCAGAAGGCCGCGCACGACCGCGTCCGCAGACGCGGCGAGGCCGGTTCCGCCTGGAGTGCTCCAGGCGGAACCGGCCTCGTCCGTTCAGCGGGTCACTGGCACCTGCGCCCGCCGTTGATGCAGTTCACCACCTCGTCCATGAGGTCCTCGTCGAAGACGTTGATGAAGTCACCGTGGTCGGTGACCGGCTTGTGCAGCTGCTCCGGGAAGGAGTCGACGGCGAACACCGACGCGTTCTCCCCGTCGAACACCGGCGGCGGCACGTCGTAGACGATGCGCTGCACCAGCTGCGGAATGGCCTGGAAGCCGTTCGGGCAGCCGCCGTCCGCGTCCGCGAAGGCCACATGGGTCCGGTGGTTGGCGCTGTCGATGTTCTGGCCGTCCCAGCAGCTCTGGAACTTGAACGTACGCACCACCTGGCTGCCCTCGGGACAGATCGGGTACTTGTCCTTGAGCTGGCGGTCCTCGAATCCGGTGCAGCTCCACGAGGCGTTGGCGTTGGCGTTGCCGTTGACGAACGCCTTCGCGTCACCGGTGATGATGCGCAGGAACCTCGGCATCGCCGTCACCTTGCTCACCGGACTGCCGACGAACGTCATCGTGACCTGTGACGGTGTCTGGATCTCACCGACGTTCTGGTCGTTGCCACCGCCGTCCGCGTTGGCGTCGTTCTCCTGCTGCCCGTTCTGCAGGCGCAGCACCGGCCAGAAGTACGTCGACCTGTCGCCCTGGTTGCGGCACGTGGTGTCACCGGCCGCCAGGTCGTCGTCGCTGGCGAAGGCGTCGTTCGCCTGGTTGCCGACGTAGTCGTGCATGTGGTGCGCGCCGTTGCTCACGCCGGGGGCGACGATGACGTTGTCCGGGTTGAACTTGCCGTTCGCGTTCACGCCGCAGTCCGTCGTGAACGTACCGCGGGACGAGCCCCGGCGGTTGGGCGGCTGCTGGACGTTCGGCTGGACGTTCTGGATGTCGACGAAGTCGCCCGCATCGGGACCGTTGCCGGCCTGGCCGCCGTTGCCGCCCTGGTTGCCGTTGTCGCCGTCGCCGTTCCCGTCGTTCTGCCCGTCGCCGTCGTTCTGGCCGTCGTTCTGGTCCTGGCCGTCGTTCTGGTCGCCTCCGTTCTGGTCCCCGTCGTTGTTCTGGCCGTCACCGTCGCCGTCACCATTGCCGTCACCGTCGTTGTCGCCGTCGGCGACGTCGTCCCGCAGGGTGCACGGAGCCATCTGCTCCAGCCCCTGCGGACGCTCGGCCGAGCGGTCGATCAGCGCCACGATCCGCTGGATGATCACCAGGCGTTCGTTGCGCAGCGGGGACAGGATCTGGTTGTCGGCGAAGGACCGGTCCGTCTGCACCCGCTCCCGGTTGTCGGCGAACCGCTGGTAGGCCGTGGTGATCTGGGTGTCCAGCGTGGCCAGCTCACGGTCGACCGCGAGGCGCTGCTGGTCGGGGACCTCCTGGAGCGAGTTGCCGACGTCGGGACAGTCGATGGTGGACACCTGCTGACCTGCCGCGGCCCGGGTGCTGCTCTGCTGCCCGTCGCTCCGCCCGCCGGGCCACCAGCCCTCGCCTGCGGAGGCGTACGTATTGGCCGCGACCAGCCCGCCCCCGCCCAGGATCAATGCGGCCGAGGCGGCGATCGCCCGGTTGGCCAGCGTCGAGCGTTTTCTTGATGTGCGTCCCAATGGAACTCCTCTGCTTCGTTGCCGGGGGGTGTGTGGGTTAAGGGGGGTCCCGGCAGAGGGAGAAGCGCGTCGTCTCATACGGGAGTGGCGCACGGGGTGTTCACCGCGGCCTGCGATTCGTAGCAACCTCCAGCGTCAAACCGGGCCCAATGGGCGCATGACCGGGTGTCCGCCGAGGGCCCGTGCCGCCGGCCTGACCGAGGACCGGGGCTGACCGGCCGGCGGCGGGGTGCACCCGGCTACGCCACCGGCCGACCCGCCAGCAGCGCCGCCTCCAGCTCGTGCGGCAGACCCACCCGAGGGCGGTCGGGCCGCAGCGGCGCCGGTCCGCCGATCGACCGCAGCCACGACCACGTGTCGCGCACCGTCTCCCGCACCGGCCGGCACCGCAGGCCCGCCGCCAGTGCCCGGGACACACCGGCCCCATGCAACGCCCCGTGCATCTCGGCGCGTTCGGCCGCCGGGACCCAGACGGGGAGCTGGGTCCACGGCTCGGCACCCGCCGACAGCACCACGTCCGCAGGCGTCCACCGCAGCCGTGCCGACGACCCGGTCGCCGCCACGCACTCCTGAAGCAGCTCGCCCATCGTCGCGTGGCCCGGCTCGCTCACGAGGTTGCAGGGGCCCTCCAGGCCGGACGCCACCGCGTCCAGCGTCCACTCGGCCAGATCGCGGACGTCGATGTACTGCAGCGGTGTGTCCCGCGGTCCCGGCGCGACGACGTCGCCGCCGCGCGCGATGCGCTCAAGCCACCACGGCAGACGGCCCACGTTCTCCCAGGGGCCGAGGATCAGCCCCGCGCGCACCAGCAGCGAGCGGGAGGCGCCGAAGGCGTCCAGGACGGCCAGTTCACCGCCCCGCTTGGCCTGCGCGTACGGCACGTCGCCCGCGTCCGGCGACCCGTCGACCAGCGCGGCGCTCTCGTCGTACCCGGCCTTCGGCGCCCACGCGTACACGGAACAGCTCGACACGTAGACGTAGCGGCCCACCCGGCCGGACAGCAGCCGCGCCGCGTCCCGCACGGCCGACGGCGCGGCCGACCAGGTGTCGACCACCGCGTCCCACGCGCCGTCGTGCAGAGCGGCGAGGCCGCCGGGGGCCAGACGGTCGCCGAGCAGGTCGGACACCCCCTCCGGAGCCGGGTGCCTCCCGCGGTGGAACACCGTGACCTGCCATCCGCGCGCGAGCGCCCCTTCCACGACCGCGCGCCCCACGAACTCCGTCCCGCCCAGCACCAGAAGTCTCATGACCACGACTGTGCCCCGGCCCGGCCGTCGTCCCGCGCGATTCCGCTGCCAGGAGAACCGTGCGGGAACGGTCCGTACCGGCGGTCACTCTCCCGGTCCCGGGGCGGGGATGGCAGCATGGGCGGACGATGACGGACACCCGGTCGCCGATGCGCGCCTTGCGGGCCGCGCTGTTCGCGGCAGTGGCCGTCACCTTGGCAGCGACAGGGCATTCGTCCCAGTCTGCGCACGACATCCCCGCTTCCGGGCTGCTCGCCGCGCTCGGCGTGACCGCCGCCGCCGGCTGGTTCGCGGCCGGCCGCCGCCGGGGCGCACGCTCGATAGGGGCCGGACTGCTCGCCGTTCAGGGCGCACTGCACCTGCTCTTCTCCGGCGCGGGACCCACGGCACTCCACCACCACGAGCACCACGCCACCGCGCAGACCGCCTCCGGGAGCCTCGGCACCGGCATGCTCGCCGTCCACCTCCTCGGCGCCGTCGGCTGCGCCCTGTGGCTGGCCCACGGCGAGGCGGCGTTCTTCCGGCTGGCGCGCGCCGCACTGTCCTTCGCGTTCACCCCGCTGCGGCTGCTGCCGGGCGCCGTACGCCTGCCCGAGCCGGACGCCGCGCCCCGGCCCGCCACCGACGCGGCCGACGAGCGCCGCCACGGCGTCGTCCTCGCGCACACCGTGGTCCGCCGCGGCCCGCCCGCCCACCCCGTTCCCCGCGCCACGGCCCCTGGAGCCGCTGTCTGACCTGGGGGCCGAATTCCCCATGCCAGCACCGACCCTTGGGACCCTCATGTCCATCGACGCCCCCAGCACGGGCACCACACCCTCGTCCGGCGCGAGCACCGCTTCCGAAGCGCGCGGCGCGCTGCGCCCCCTCCTGCTCCGTCTCCACTTCTACGCCGGGCTGCTGACGGCCCCGCTCCTCCTCGTCGCCGCGGTCAGCGGCCTGCTGTACTCGTTGTCCTTCCAGGCGGAGAAGTTCGTCTACCGCCACGAACTGCGTGTCCCCGTCGGCGAGCGGTCCGTCCCGCTGTCGGCCCAGGTCGAGGCCGCCCGTGCCGCCCACCCCGAGGGCACGGTGACCGCGGTGTGGCCCTCGTACGAGGACGGCGCGACCACCCGCGTCCTGATGACATCCCCGGACGTGCCGAAGGACACGTCCCTCGCCGTCTTCGTCGACCCCTACACCGCGGACATCCGCGGCGCGCTCCCCTCGTACGGCAGCTCGGGCGCGCTCCCGCTGCGGGCCTGGCTCTCCGGGTTCCACGCCGATCTGCACCTGGGCGAACTCGGCCGCAACTACAGCGAGCTGGCCGCCAGCTGGCTGTGGGTCGTCGCGCTGGGCGGGCTGGTGCTGTGGTTCGGACGCCGACGCCGCACCAAGCGCGACCTCGTCCTGCCCGAACGCGGCGCGAAGGGCCGCCGCCGGACCCTGTCCCTGCACGGCTCCGTCGGCCTGTGGGCCGTCACCGGTCTCGTCCTGCTGTCGGCCACGGGGCTGACCTGGTCGCGCTACGCGGGCGAGAACATCGACGCGGTGCAGTCCCAGCTCGGCGGGGCCACCCCCGTCGTCACGGCCGCACTGGCGCCGGGCGGCGGCAGCGGCGGAGGCCACGAAGGCCATGAGGGCCACGGCGGCCACGGGGGCACGGATGCCGGCGCCGACGACGCGGGCCAGGACGTGGGCATCGACAACGTCGTGGCGGCGGCCCGCGGCTACGGCGTCGACGGCAGGATCTCCGTGATCCTGCCGGCCGACGGCGACGGTTACGTCGTCAAGGAGACCGACACCCAGTACCCGGTCCACCTCGACTCGGTCGCCGTCGACCCTGCGGACGGCCGTGTCATCGACGAACTCCGCTTCGACGACTACCCGTTGCTCGCCAAGCTGACCCGGTTCGGCATCGACGGACACATGGGCGTCCTGTTCGGCGCGGTCAACCAGCTCGCGCTCGCCGCGCTGATGGTCGCCCTGATCCTGCTGATCGTGTGGGGCTACCGCATGTGGTGGCAGCGCAGGCCCACGAAGGAACGCACCCTGTCGGCGGGCCGTCCCATGCCGCGCGGCGCCTGGCGCAAGGCGCCGCTCACGGCGCTGCTGCCGCTTGCCGCCGCGGCGGCGCTCGTCGGCTGGTTCGTGCCGATGCTCGGCGTCAGCCTGCTGGTGTTCCTCGCGGTGGACGTGGCGCTCGGCGCGGTGGCGAGGGTCCGGTCCCGGGCCTGACCGGGACCGGACCCGTGCCTCACGGCGCGTACTTGTAGCCGACCCGCCGCACGGTCTGGATCGTGCGGCGGTGGTCGGCTCCCAGCTTGCGCCGCAGCCGCGCGACATGGACGTCCACCGTGCGGCCGTCGCCGACGTGCCCGTAGCCCCACACGGTGGTCACCAGCTGGTCGCGTGTGTGCACTCGGTGCGGGTGCGCCACCAGATGCGCCAGCAGCTCGAACTCCAGGTACGTGAGGTCCAGTTCACGCCCGTCCACGCCGGCGGTGCGACGGACCGTGTCGATCGCCACCGGGCCGGCGCCGGCCGGCCGCTTAGGCTCGGCGTCGGCGGCCTGGGGCGGCTGCCGGTCGGCCGGTACGAGGACGAGGTAGCCGACCATCGGGGGCCGGCCCGGCAGCGTGGGCAGGGTGTGCGGCGGAGCGGGCAGCCAGGTGGCGCCCGGCGGCAGGAGGCCGGCGACGTCCACGACCTCGTCACGGTCGACGGCACGCAGCCGGTGCCGGCCCGAAGGCGCTGTCCGGTCGGTCGTGACGTGGCCCTGGGCCACGGGGGAGGGAGCGGCGGAAACGGTCGAGAAGGAACGGCTGTTCGCCATGGGAGGTCAGCTCTTTCGCGCGGAGGAAGTCGTCGATGCGTCGTGAGGACGGACGTACGTCGTGCGCGCTGGCCGAAGGCCGGGAAGAACGGCTTTAGAGGGCCCGCGCGTTCACCGCGGGGCAACACACCCGGTCGAAGTCGTGGTGCTGCCGGGAAGGCCAGAACGGCTCGAGGTCGCCGCGACCCGTCGCGTTGTTCCGGTAGTCGGCCATGTGCCTATTGAAGCAGACCCGCAACGGCCGCAGCAGGCCTCGTCCACCTGTCGGTACGTGATCTTTCCTACGTCCGCGGTGTTTCGGCCACCTGGACCGGATCCGGCTGACCGCGCCCAGGCGAGGTGGCTGACATGGCGTCAGGGGCCTGACGCGTCCGGCCGTACGGCCGGTCCGGCGCCGTCGGCAGGCGCGCGCGACCCTACGCGTAAGGGGCGCCCGCCTGGTCGGCGGACGCCCCTCGGATCACGCGGCTGTTCAGACCTGGCCGGCCTTCTCCAGGGCCGAGCAGCAGGTGTCCACCAGCAGGCGGGTCACCACGTACGGGTCGACGTTGGCGTTCGGACGGCGGTCCTCGATGTAGCCCTTGCCGTCCTTCTCGACCTGCCACGGGATGCGGACCGAGGCGCCGCGGTCGGAGACGCCGTAGCTGTACTCGTTCCACGGGGCGGTCTCGTGCAGACCGGTCAGGCGGTCGTCGATGCCGGCGCCGTAGTTCTTGACGTGGTCCAGCGGCTTGGAGCCCTCACCGAGCGACTCGCACGCGGTGATGATGGCGTCGTAGCCCTCGCGCATCGCCTTGGTGGAGAAGTTGGTGTGCGCGCCCGCGCCGTTCCAGTCGCCCTTGACCGGCTTGGGGTCGAGGGTGGCGGCGACGTTGAAGTCCTCGGCGGTGCGGTAGAGCAGCCAGCGGGCCACCCACAGCTGGTCCGCGACCTCCAGCGGCGCGAGCGGGCCGACCTGGAACTCCCACTGGCCCGGCATGACCTCGGCGTTGATGCCGGAGATGCCCAGGCCCGCCGCGAGGCAGTTGTCCAGGTGCGCCTCGACGACGTCGCGGCCGTGGATCTCGTCCACGCCGACGCCGCAGTAGTAGCCGCCCTGCGGGGCCGGGAAGCCGCCCGCGGGGAAGCCGAGGGGGCGGTCGCCCTCGAAGAAGGTGTACTCCTGCTCGATGCCGAAGATGGGCTCCTGCCCGGCGAACTTCTCCGCGACCTCGACGAGCGCGGCGCGGGTGTTGGACTCGTGCGGGGTCATGTCGATGTTGAGGACCTCGTTCAGCACGAGGACGTTGTCGCCGCCGCGGATCGGGTCGGGGCAGACGAAGACCGGCTTGAGCACGCGGTCCGACGCGTGGCCCTCGGCCTGGTTGGTGCTGGACCCGTCGAAGCCCCAGATGGGCAGGTCGGCGAGGGCCGTGGAGGAACCGGCGGCCAGGATCTTCGTCTTCGAGCGAAGCTTGGCGGTCGGCTCGGTGCCGTCGATCCAGATGTACTCAGCCTTGATGCTCACGGACCTCATCCTTTGCGGGTGCAGCGGTATGCCGCGCAGCTTGGCAACGCGCGATTTCCCGGCCGTTGCCCGTTTGTGAACCCCGTGTTACGCGGAATATTTCACCGTTATGCCCGGCGTGTCGCGCGTGCGTCACGGGTCCTCTCGTGCCTGCGTGGCAGTGCCCCGGAGCCCCTCGGTCCCGGACGCGCCCGGCCGGCTTCCCACCGGCTGTACCAGCGCTTTCGCCGCGTCTTCGAGGCGCCGGTCGTGGTCGTGGAGTCCCTGGAGCAGGTGCCCGCGGCAAAACCGCGCCGCCGGCGGCCGGAGCGTCGTGAGACGTGCGACACATCCCATGTGGTGCACCTCGCCGGGTGTCGTTCCACCGCCGGGCGACGGGACGGGGCGGGAACCGCCACGGCGTGAACCCGTCCGTCCGCCGTACGCGCTCCGAGGCACCCTCCCCGTCGTATACAGGGCTCCTTCCCGGCCGGGCGTCCGCCTCCGACGGGGGCGGACGCGCCGCGCGCGGGCGGGTCCCGCAGCCGTCGCGCGGGCAGACTGGTGTCCATGACCAAGCACCTGCGTATCGGACTTCTCGGCGCCGGCCCCTGGGCCGCGATGACCCAGGCTCCCGCGCTCTCCGGGCACCCGGACGTCGTTCTCGGCGGGGTGTGGGGGCGGCGGCCCGAGGCGGCCGCCGCGCTCGCGGACGCCCACGGCACGACGGCGTTCACCGGCGAGGACGGCATCGACGCGCTGTTCGCCTCGAACGACGCCATCGCCTTCGCCGTGCCGCCGGACGTGCAGGCGCCGCTCGCGGTCCGGGCGGCGGCCGCCGGCTGCCATCTGCTGCTGGACAAGCCGGTGGCGACGACGGTCGCCGCCGCCAGGGACGCCGTGAACGCCGTGGAGGAGGCGAAGGTCGCGTCCGTCGTCTTCTGCACGCTGCGGTTCGCCACCGAGACCGCGCGGTGGATCGCGGAACAGGCGGCGGTCGGCGGCTGGTTCACGGCTCATGCGCAGTGGCTCGGCGCGCTGTTCTCGCCGGGCGCGGAGAGCCCGTTCGCGGCGTCCCCGTGGCGGCGTGAGAAGGGCGGCCTGTGGGACGTCGGCCCCCACGCGCTCTCCGCGCTGCTCCCGGTGCTGGGCGACGTGGTGGAGCTGACGGCGGCCCGCGGCCCCTCGGACACGACCCACATGGTGCTGCGGCACGCGTCGGGGGCGTCCAGCACGGTGACGCTCGGCCTCGCCGCGCCGCTCAACGCGGCGGGTGTGAGCCTGGTGCTGCTGGGGGAGCAGGGCAGGGCCGAACTGCCGGACGGCTGGGGCAATCCGGTGGACTCGTTCCGCACGGCGGTCAACGAACTGATGGGCATCGTACGGACGGGCCGGCCGCACCCGTGCGACGTGCGGTTCGGGCTGCGGATCACGGAGATCCTGGCGGAGGCCGAGCGGAAGGCGTCCGGGGCGGAGCGCTGACACGGCGCCGCACGGACGCGCGTGCCGGGCCCCGGCCCGGTCGTGACGGACCGGGCGATGCCGGGCCCGGCGGTGCTGGGCCCGGCAGTGACAAGCCGGGTGGGAAAGACGGGACGGTGCCGTCCGGTGCGCTCCGAGTGTGCGGCTCGGAGGCGAGCGCTCCGCCGGGGGACAGCGGGGGAGGGGAGCGCGGACGACACCGTCCCGGGGGCCGGCAGCGGCCGGGCCCGCCGGAGTGGGGGACGCGGGCCCGGCCGTGCGGCGTCAGCCGACGCGCTCGATCCGCGCGTTGCGGATCAGGAACTTGCCGGCCTCACGCACCTGCTCGAAGGCCGCGTTGTTCAGCAGCGCGCAGCTGCCGGACACCGACGTCACCTCGACGGTCGTGGACTTGTTGTTGTCCAGGTTGGTCACCTTCAGCTGGGTGCCGACGGGGAACTGGTTGCTGGAGGCGGCCGGTGCGCCGCCCTCGCCGGAGAGCGTCACGGTCGAGCCGGCGCAGACGACCTCACCCGCGGCGCCGCCGCCCGCGTTTCCGCCGCCGGCGTTCTGGCCGCCGTCGTTCGCGGGGGGCGCTTCCTCGGCGGGCGGCGCCTCGGCCGGGGGCGCCTCCGCGGCCGGGGGCTGCGCCGGGGGCGCAGCCTGGCTGCCGCCCGCCCCGGCGTCGCAGCCCGCCGCCTCCTGTTGGACCCTGATCTGCGCGATCACCGCCTCCCGGTTGGCGATGCGCGCCGCCGACTGTGCGTCCGGATTGGCTCGTTGACCGGCGATGAAGTTCTCGTTGTTGCGGATCGCCTGGGCGAGACCGTCACAGGCGACGGACGCCTGGCTTGTGCCGGTCATGACAATCGCAGTGCCGCCGACCAGCGCCGCGGCGCCGGCCAGGAGGGCGATCTTCTTCTTGCCGCTGAGGGTCTTCTTGCGTGACACGAAAGGGCTCCTGTCCCCGGCCGCGGGGGCGGCCGGTTGGTTCCTTGTGCCCTTACGTACGAGGAGCCCTCGGCCTCTGCTCACCGGTCACGGCCGTCTCTTCCTTAACTTTCCTTAAGGAAGGGGCAGTTGGTCCTCACCGAAGCACGATGTGCGACACCTGCAAGCGCATCCCGCCGGCGACGAAGAAGGGGAAGGCTCCGACGAACGCCGACAGCGCCGGCCGCCGGCCGGGCGGGTGCGCTCCACGGCACCCCCGGAGCTCAGCCCCGGCCGATCGCGTCCCGCACCGCCTCCTCCGTACGCCCCACCACCGCCGTGCCGTCCTCCGCCGTGATGATCGGCCGCTGGATGAGCTTCGGGTGCTGCGCGAGGGCGGCGATCCAGCGGTCCCGTGAACTGCCGTCCCGGGCCCACTCCTTGAGTCCCAGCTCCTTCGCCGCGGCCTCCTGCGTACGCGTGATGTCCCAGGGTTCGAGTCCGAGCCGGCCCAGCACCTCCCGGATCTCGTCCTCGGTCGGCACGTCCTCCAGATAGCGCCGCACGGTGTAGTCGGCGCCCTCGGCGTCGAGGAGCGTGAGGGCGCTGCGGCACTTGGAACAGGCGGGGTTGATCCAGATCTCCATGCCGCACACCGTACCGCCCGCGCTGCCTCAAACGCCTTCTGGCCAGCGGCGATTGTCAGTGCCCGCCGGTAGAATGAACAGCAGTTCGGGATGGTCCCGCCACCGCGCCAGGAGGTTGCCGATGGCCGTTGCCACACTCACGACGAAGCCCCTGACCCCCCATCAGAAGAAGCCGCTCCCGGCCGGACAGCCGCGCGAGTGGTACGTGTCGCACAACCGCCGCCTGAAGGCGATGCGCCTGACGATCGCCCTGCTCGACTCCGGCGTCTACCACCCGGCGACCGCCGACAACCGCCGCATACGGGCCACGGCCGAGCGCATCGGCGTGCACGTCCCGTCCGACACGACGTGCCGGATGGTCCGGGCGCTGATCCGCTACGGCCGCTGATCGGGCGCGGTCAGGAGACGGGGCGCCTGGGATCGGGCGCCCCGTTCTCGTACCACTCGACGTGCACGGTGTCCCCGACGGCCAGCGTCCCGCCGCGCAGCACCGCCGCCTTCGCACCGAAGCTGACCTTGTTGTCGTACGCGGGCTCCCGCCGGTACGTCGCGAGGGTGCGCACCGGCTCGGGCCCCGCCCGCCGCCCGGTGACCTGGTCCACCAGCGGCACGGAGCAGCGCATCGCCCGCACGGAGTGGGCGAGCCGGGCGGTTCCGATCTCCAGCCGCCGCATCAGGTCCTCGTCGTGCGGGGCGGCGCAGCCGTCGAGGACGATGTTGGCCCGGAAGCGGTCCATGGGCACCGGCGTCCCGCCGGCGGCCTCGATCCGCGCGTTGAGACCGTCGAGCGAGGCCTGCGAGAGGACTGCCACGGCGTGCGCGTCGGCGAAGGCGACCTTGCCGGGCGTCTCCCCCCACCCGTCCCGGTCGAACCCGTCGCGCACCCGTACCAGCCGGGACTTGAGGCCCAGCACGTCGGAGAGCCACTCGGCGACGGCGTCCCCCTGGTCGATCGCGTGCCCGACCGGCTTGTCGAACAGGGTCACCGGCCGCGGCGCGCCCTCGGGGTCCACGTCGATCACGAGGTCCTCGACCCCGCCGGCCCGCAGCGTCAGCGTGCGCCCGCCGTCGTCGACCCGGGGCCTCACGGCGGCCAGGGCGGGATGTGCCCGCTGACTGCGGAACGACCCGTCCACGGCGTCGACCACCATGAACGTCCGGTCGTGCTCGAGCCCCGTGTCCCCGGCCACGGCGGACATCACATCGGTCCCGGCGCAGCCCTTGACCGGGTAGTACGTCAGCTTCTGCACGGTGATCCCCATGGACATGGATCGTAGAGGGACCACGGGGCGTACGGGTGCCTCAGGGTGCCTTGCAGGTGGCGGTGTCGTTCGGTCCGGAGGCGGTGTCGGTCCGCACCGGCCCGTCGTCGACCCGCACCCGGCAGGTGGCCTTGCCGCCGTCCTCGCCGACCGTGACGACGAGCGTGCTGCTGATGTCCTGTCCCGACGTCTCGATCTCCCTGCGCCATGGCAGGCCCGTCACCTGCTCAAGCTCCTGCTCGGTACGCAGGTCCCCCGTGCCCTGGACGGAGAAGGAGACCGTGACGTCACGCGCGTCACCGGTGACCTCATAGGTGACCTTGACGGTGCTGTCCGCCTCGCCGGATCCCTCGTCGGACACCTCGCTCACGACGAGACCGACAGCGGCCAGGCACCCTCCGACCACCAGCACCAGGACGACGAGCACGACCCAGAGCCACCGCCGGCGCTTCCTCGCCGGCTGCTGCTGCGGCTCGGGCGGGCTCCACTCCGGGCCGTTGCCAGGTTCGCTCATACCCCCAGACTGGCCCTGCCCCGGGCGGCCCGCGACCGGGGAAGTCCTCGCCCAATCCCCCCGCCTGCCGCCCCCGCAGGGCTCCGCGCGCCCCGCCTGTGACCGCCGCGGAGGCGGAAACGGCCGTCGGCCGTGCCTTCCGGGATCGGAAGAGCACGGCCGACGGCGTTAAGACGTCCCAGGCGAGCGGAATCCGCTGCGACCTGCGGCGATCTTAGATGTCGAAGTACAGCTCGAACTCGTGCGGGTGCGGCCGCAGCTGGATCGGGGCGATCTCGTTCGTGCGCTTGTAGTCGATCCACGTCTCGATCAGGTCCGACGTGAACACACCGCCCGCCTGCAGGTACTCGTTGTCCTCCTCCAGGGCGTCGAGGACCGCCGGGAGGGAGGTCGGGACCTGGGGGACGTTCGCGTGCTCGTCGGGGGCGAGCTCGTAGAGGTCCTTGTCGATCGGCTCGGCCGGCTCGATCTTGTTCTTCACGCCGTCCAGGCCCGCGAGGAGGAGCGCGGAGAAGGCGAGGTACGGGTTCGACGACGGGTCCGGGGCGCGGAACTCGACGCGCTTGGCCTTCGGGTTCGAGCCGGTGATCGGGATACGCATGGCCGCCGAGCGGTTGCGCTGCGAGTACACCAGGTTGACCGGGGCCTCGAAGCCGGGGACGAGGCGGTGGTAGGAGTTCACCGTCGGGTTGGTGAAGGCCAGCAGCGACGGGGCGTGCTTGAGGATGCCGCCGATGTAGTAGCGGGCGGTGTCCGACAGGCCCGCGTAACCGGCCTCGTCGTAGAAGAGCGGGGAGCCGCCCTGCCACAGCGACTGGTGGACGTGCATGCCCGAGCCGTTGTCGCCGAAGATCGGCTTCGGCATGAAGGTCGCGGTCTTGCCGTTGCGCCAGGCGACGTTCTTCACGATGTACTTGAAGAGCATCAGGTCGTCGGCCGCGGCGAGCAGCGTGTTGAACTTGTAGTTGATCTCGGCCTGGCCGGCGGTGCCGACTTCGTGGTGCTGGCGCTCGACCTGCAGGCCGACGTTCTCCAGCTCCAGGGAGATCTCCGCGCGCAGGTCGGCGAAGTGGTCGACCGGCGGGGCGGGGAAGTAGCCGCCCTTGTAGCGGACCTTGTAGCCGCGGTTGTCCTCGACCGCACCGGTGTTCCAGGCGCCGGCCTCGGAGTCGATGTGGTAGAAGCCCTCGTTGGCGGTGGTGTTGAAGCGCACCGAGTCGAAGACGTAGAACTCGGCCTCGGGGCCGAAGTACGCGGTGTCCGCGATGCCGGTGGAGGCGAGGTAGGCCTCGGCCTTCTTGGCGATGTTGCGCGGGTCACGGCTGTACTGCTCGCCCGTGATCGGGTCGTGGATGAAGAAGTTGATGTTCAGCGTCTTGTCGCGGCGGAACGGGTCCAGGCGAGCGGTCGACAGG
This sequence comes from Streptomyces sp. NPDC049597, assembly GCF_040675505.1. Taxonomy (NCBI): domain Bacteria; kingdom Bacillati; phylum Actinomycetota; class Actinomycetes; order Kitasatosporales; family Streptomycetaceae; genus Streptomyces; species Streptomyces sp. NPDC049597. Next base: position 137,141 of record NZ_JBFAOY010000001.1, on the reverse strand, counting down.
TCGGCGCGCAGCGCCATGTCGGACTCGTGGATGGCCTGGAAGCCGCGGATCGACGAGCCGTCGAAGGCCAGCTCGTCCGCCGGGTCGAAGGCCGTCGCCGGGATCGTGAAGTGCTGCATGACGCCCGGAAGGTCGCAGAACCGGACGTCGATCATCTTCACGTCGTTGTCCGCGATGTACTTCTTGGCCTCGTCGGCGTTCTGGAACATCCAACTCCTCCTACTCCCACCCGGGGAGGGGCGGGGTTGCAGCTCGTCCGTGCGGCCAGTGCGGTGGCACACGCTGGACCCGACCATAGGCAGGCCGGATTTCTCAAGCATGACCCATTTGTTTCGACGAAGTTAACCGGCACGGGTGCCGGGGGCATCCGGGGGCGGTGCGGGGACCCGGGCCGAAGTGATCCAAAGCGGGCGCAGTACCGTGGTCGGGTGGACAACAGGCAAGCAATCGGATCGTGGCTTTCCGGGCCCCGCGCGGCGGCCGAGGACATGGGTGTCGACTTCGGGTACCGGGGCCAGCGGCTCGGTCTGCCGGAGACGGGGCCGGGCTCCGTGGCACCCCTCGGGCGGCGCTTCGGAGCACTGTTCCTCGACTGGGGGCTGTGTTTCCTGATCGCATACGGACTGTTCGCGGGCAGTAATCAGCAGGCGACGTCCAACCGCGCGCTGATCGTCTTCCTCGTCATGAGCGTCCTCACCGTCGGCACCGTCGGGTGCACCCCCGGCAAGCGGCTCCTCGGCCTGCGCGTCGTCTCCGAGAACGGCGGCCGTCTCGGCTTCGGCCGGGTCGTCGCCCGCAGCGTCCTGCTGTGCCTCGCCGTGCCGGCGCTCGTCTGGGACCGCGACGGCCGCGGCCTGCACGACCGTCTCGCGCGTGCGGTCCAGGTCAGGATCTGAGCCGCGCGGGACAACGCGGAACGAGAGACGCGCGGGACGACGCGGACACGAGAGAGGCGGCCGGGACATCGTCCCGGCCGCCTCTCTCGTGTCTTGCGTGTCCTGGATGCGTCAGCGCATCTTTCCGCCGCGCGGCATCCGCATGCCCTTGGGCATCGGACCCTTCGGCAGCGGCATGTTGCTCATCAGGTCACCCATCGCGCGCAGCCGGTCGTTGGTCGTGGTGACCTGCGGGCCGCTGAGGACGCGGGGCAGCTTGAGCATCGTGGTGCGCACCTTCTTCAGCGGCACCTGGCCCTCGCCGTTGCCCACCATGATGTCGTGCACCGGGACGTCCACGACGATCCGGTTCATCTTCTTCTTCTCGGCCGCGATCAGCGCCTTGAGCCGGTTCGGGTTGCCCTCGGCGACCAGCACGATGCCGGCCTTGCCGACCGCGCGGTGCACCACGTCCTGGTTGCGGTTCATCGCCACAGCGGGGGTCGTGGTCCAGCCGCGCCCCACGTTCTGCAGGACCGCCGCGGCGGCGCCCGGCTGGCCCTCCATCTGCCCGAAGGCCGCCCGCTCGGCGCGGCGGCCGAAGACGATCGCCATCGCCAGGAAGGCCAGCAGGAAGCCCAGGATGCCCAGGTAGATGGGGTGGTCGATCAAGAAACCGATCGCGAGGAAGACACCGAAGGTGACGATTCCCACAGCCGCGACGACAAGACCGACCTTGGGGTCGGCCTTACGGGTCATCTTGTACGTCAGGGCGATCTGCTTCAGTCGCCCGGGGTTCGCAGCAGCGTCAGCGCTGTCTGAGTGTGCCTTCCTCGCCATACCTGAAGTTTACGTGGCCTAAGAAGTGCGGGCAGCCACGGCCTCCAGAACGTGCTCGGCTTCGACCCGGTCCTTGGCCCGGCGCCGGTCCTCCAGCACCGCGGCCCAGGCGTTGCGGCGGGCGGTGCGCTGGCCGCCGCCGAGCAGCAGGGACTCCATGGCGCGCAGGGCGTCGGTGACGGACGGGATGGCCGTGGCGATCACGGGACGTACCGGTGCGGCCTGCATGCTGGAGGTCGGCATCGTGAAGGTCCCCCCTCGGGGCGGGCGTCGATGAGTGGGAGCTGTGCGTGCATTCAGCGTCACTGTTCGGTGTTACCAGGGCGTGACCAGGTGGTCAAACGCCGATGAAGCACCGATGGGCGCCCTGCGAAGCCTCCCGGACGCGGACGCGGCCCGCACCACGTCCCCGACCTGCGGGGAGGGTGCGGGCCGCGCACAACCGGCCTTTACTGGCCAGTAGTTGCTTGTGCCTGAATTCACACGGCCTGGGCGGCCTGCGTGGATCCGGGGGCCGTCGCGGTCCCACGGGCTTCCATCGCCTGCTGGAAGAGGCGGCCGGCCCGGTACGACGAACGGACCAGCGGTCCGGACATGACACCGGAGAAGCCGATCTCCTCGGCCTCCTCCTTCAGCTCCACGAACTCCTGGGGCTTCACCCAGCGCTCGACCGGGTGGTGGCGCACGGAGGGGCGGAGGTACTGGGTGATCGTGATCAGCTCGCAGCCCGCGTCGTGCAGGTGCTGCAGGGCCTCGCTGACCTCCTCGCGGGTCTCGCCCATGCCGAGGATCAGGTTCGACTTGGTGACCAGGCCGTCCTCGCGGGCGCGCGTGATGACCTCGAGCGAGCGCTCGTAGCGGAAGCCGGGGCGGATGCGCTTGAAGATGCGCGGGACCGTCTCGACGTTGTGCGCGAGCACCTCGGGACGCGAGGAGAAGACCTCGGCCAGCTGCTCGGGCACGGCGTTGAAGTCGGGGATCAGCAGCTCGACCTTGGTTCGGCCGGCCTCGCGGCCGGCGGTCTGCGCGTGGATCTGGCGCACGGTCTCGGCGTACAGCCAGGCGCCGCCGTCCTCCAGGTCGTCGCGGGCGACGCCGGTGATGGTGGCGTAGTTCAGGTCCATCGTCACGACGGACTCGCCGACGCGGCGCGGCTCGTCACGGTCGAGGGCCTGCGGCTTGCCGGTGTCGATCTGGCAGAAGTCGCAGCGGCGGGTGCACTGGTCGCCGCCGATGAGGAACGTGGCCTCGCGGTCCTCCCAGCACTCGAAGATGTTGGGACAGCCCGCCTCCTGGCAGACCGTGTGCAGACCCTCGCTCTTGACCAGTTTCTGCAGCTGGTTGTACTCGGGGCCCATCTTCGCCCGCGTCTTGATCCACTCGGGCTTGCGCTCGATGGGGGTCTGGCTGTTCCGGACCTCCAGGCGCAGCATCTTGCGTCCGTCGGGTGCGACTGCGGACACGACCGGCTCCCTACAGCTTCGATTCTTCGGCGAACACCAGAGTACGCCCGTTAAAAGTGCGGCCTTACGTGTGGCCAACCTGTGGCCACGGGGAAGCATTCCCCGGGGCCGCCGGCAGCCGTCAGGCGGACGCCTTCTCGATCACGCGGGGCTGCGGCTCCGCGCCCTCCAGGACGTCGCGCAGATGCCTCTCCAGAACGGGGAGCACCTCCTCGATCGTGATGTCACGGCCCAGCTCGTTCGCGAGCGAGGCCACACCCGCGTCGCGGATGCCGCACGGCACGATCCGGTCGAACCAGGTGTTGTCCGGGTTCACGTTCAGGGCGAAGCCGTGCATCGACACGCCCTTGGCGATCCGGATGCCGATCGCGGCGAGCTTGCGGTCCTCGCGGCGCTGGCCGGCGTTGGAGGGGGCGTACTCCGGCCCGTTCAGACGCGGGTCGAAATCCTCGTCCTGCAGCCGGGGGTCGAAGTCGAGCGACAGGCCGCCGAGAGCCGGCCGCTCCTCGACCGGATCGCCGAGCACCCACACCCCGCTGCGGCCCTCCACCCGGCTCGTCTCGACGCCGAACTCCGCGCAGGTGCGGATCAGCGCGTCCTCCAGGCGGCGGACGTGCGCGATGACGTCCACCGGGCGGGGCAGCTTCAGGATCGGGTAGCCCACGAGCTGGCCGGGTCCGTGCCAGGTGATCTTCCCGCCGCGGTCCACGTCGATGACGGGCGTGCCGTCCAGGGGGCGCTCGCTGTCCTCCGTGCGCCGCCCGGCCGTGTAGACCGGCGGGTGCTCCAGGAGCAGACACGTGTCCGGGATCTCGTCCGCGAAGCGGGCGGCGTGGACCTCGCGCTGCTTCTGCCATGCCTCCTGGTACTCGACGGCTTCCTCGCCGAACCCCAGTCGGACGAACCGCAGCTCACTCACGGCTGTGCCTCCTCGAACCTTCGCCCAGCAGAAATCCGGGCCCATGTCACTGTACGGCGGTCCGGAAACCGGTGACCGGGCAGGTGGCTGCCGCCCCGCGTCCGTCAGCACAGCTGTCACCGCATCCGCCAATCCTCACACGATCGGATGAATGTGGGGCGAAGGCGGCGGAAGGGGCCGGGAGGGCCGCTAAGTTCGCGCCGTTCCTCCCCAGGGCTTCTTCCCCAGAGCACCTCCTGGGGGGACCCCAGGAGGTACCCCCATGGGCTGCTCCCGGCCCGGAAGGCAGGAGACCCGACAGCAGATGACGGAACGAGCCCCACAGCGCACCCCCAACCGGCAGCTCGCCGCGCTCATCGCGGAGGCGGGCTTCTCCCATGCCGGGCTCGCCCGCAGAGTCGACCAGCTGGGCCTCGAACACGGCCTCGACCTGCGCTACGACAAGACCTCCGTCACGCGCTGGCTGCGCGGTCAGCAGCCGCGCGGTACGACCCCGGCGCTGATCGCCGAGGTGTTCACCCGGCGGCTCGGGCGGCGGCTGTCCGCACAGGACCTCGGCCTGGACGCCTGCGCGCCGGTCTACGCGGGCCTGGAGTTCGCGGCCACGCCCGAGGAGGCCGTGGACATCGTCAGCGGGCTGTGGCGCAAGGACTCCGGCAGCCACGCCGAACTGCGGAAGATCGCGTTCACCCCGGCCGGTCTGGTCGTGCCGAGCCGGGACTGGCTGATCGGCCGCGCCGACGAGCGGGTGGGCCGCGGCGAGACGGCGCACAACGGCCCGGGCCGGGGCCCGGGCGGCCGCGTCACCGTACCGCGGCAGCGCGGCACCGACCGCGGACCGGGCCAGAAGGTCTCCGGCGGCGACATCTCCGCCCTGCGCTCCGTCGGCGAACTGTTCCGCGCCCTCGACCACGCCTACGGCGGCGGCCATGCCCGGCAGGCCCTCGTGCGCTACCTGGAGCACGAGGCCGAGCCGATGCTGCGCGGCACGTACGGGGAGGCGGTGGGCCGCCGGCTCTTCGCCGCGACCGCCGACCTGACCCGGCTCGCCGGATGGACCTCGTACGACATAGCGGCACACGGCCTCGCCCAGCGGTACTTCGTCCAGGCCCTGCGGCTCTCGCAGGCGGCGGGGGACCGGGCGTACGGCTCGTACGTGCTCGTCACCATGAGCCGCCAGGCCGTCTACCTCGGGCACGGCCGCGAGGCGGTCCAGCTGACCCGGGTCGCGCAGCAGGGCGTGGGCTCCTCCGCGCCGCCGCTGGTGCAGGCGCTGCTGAACGCGGCCGAGGCGCGGGGCCACGGGGTGCTCGGCGACGCACGGGCCTGCAACGCGGCCCTCGCCCGCGCCGAGCGAGCGCTGGAGTCGGCCCGGCCGGGTGACGACGTGCCGCACTGGGCGCGCTTCTTCGACGAGGCGCAGCTCGCCGACGAGATCGGGCACTGCCACCGTGACCTCCAGCAGTACCGCTCGGCGGTCCAGCACGCGGAGCGCTCGCTCCAGCTGCGGGCCCCGGCCTTCGCCCGCAGCCGGCTCTTCTGCCGTGTGGTCCTCGCGACGGCGCGCCTGGGTCTGGGGGAGCTGGAGCAGGCGTGTGCGCTGGGGGCGGAGGCGGCGCTGCAGGCGTCGGAGATGCGGTCGGCGCGGGCGTCGGAGTACGTGCGGGAGTTCGAGCGCCGCCTGGAGCCGTACCGGGACGCGAGCCCGGTCCGCACGTACCGCGACCGGGTGGCGGCACTGGGGTGACGACCGGCCCGGGCCGCAGGTCCGGGGGGCCTCGCCGGTGACGGGCGACGGGTTGCCGACGGTGGACGAGGCGCCGGGCGGGCCGCCCGCCGTGTCCTCGGCGTACCGCGTGGGCGGTGGCGGCCGCCCCCGCGTGACTCAGGCCGCCGCCTCCAGCGCGGGCGTCGCGCGGCCCGGCCGGATGCCGAGGTCCGTCAGGAGCGCGTGCGCGGCGCGGCGGCCCGAGAACAGCGCGCCCTGGACCGTCGCCGTGTCCCGGTGGCCGCCGCAGACGTAGAGGCCGGCCAGCACACGCACCGGGCGGCGCAGATCGTGCGGTGGCCTCATCTCCGGGACGGCGGCGGCGTCGTGGTGGACCGCCAGGAGCTCCCAGTCGTTCGTCGGCGTCCCGTACAGCGTCGCCAGGTGCCGTCGCACCCGCCGGTCCACGTCGTCCGGCAGGCCCCCCAGCACCGTGGAGGAGACCAGCGACCGGCCCTCGGGCGCGCGGGACGGGTCGACCTCGCTCATCACCGCCGTGTGCGACACGGGGCCGGCGCGGTCCGCGTCCAGGACCAGCGACGGATCGGTCAGGGGAGGCTCCGGGGCGGTGTGGTGCACCACCGTCACCGGCCGGAAGGAGGGCACCCGCAGTCCCGGCAGCAGGTCCGCCGCCGTCCGCGCGTCCGTGGCCACCACCACGGAACGGCAGCGGAACTCGCCGTGCTCCTCGGTCGTGACCCTGTTGGTCGCGACGTCCGTGACCCGTGTGCCCGTACGGACGGTCCCCTCCGGCAGCGCGGCGGCCAGCAGTTCGGGCAGGGCGGACGCCCCGCCCGCCGGGACGCACAGCCTGCCGCGTGCGTAACCGCGCAGCACCAGGTCGGCGCAGCGGCTGGAGGTGGTCAGCTCCGGGTCGCACAGCAGCGCGGACAGCAGGGGGCGCAGGAAGCCGTGCACCGTACGGGCGGGCAGTCCGCGGCTGTGGAGGGTGTCGGCGGCGGTGCGTTCGGGGCGGGCCAGCACCCGCCGTACGGAGGTCCCCGCGAGCCGCGCCAGCGACGCCCCCAGCCGGGCCTGGTCGAGATGCCGCGGCCGAGGGGCGCTCGCGAGGGCGCGCGCGACGTTGAATGCGACCCCTACGCCCCGGGTGGCGTGCGGCGACGTCCCGACCTCACCGGTCCGCTGGAGCCGCCCTTCGGCGTGCACGAGCACACCGGGCGAGAACAACCGCAGTTCGGCGCCGCGCAGCGCGGTGATGCGCCGCAGCTCCGGGAACGCGGTACTGAGCAACTGTCCTGCGCGGTCGAGCCGGAATCCGTCGATCCGCTCGGTGGCCATGCGCCCGCCCACGACCGGGGCGGCCTCCAGGACCCTGACCGTCACCCCCGCACTGGTGAGCCGATGAGCTGCCGAGAGGCCGGCGATCCCGGCCCCGACGATGACGACGTCCGCGTGATCCGCATGCTGAGCGGTGCTGAGCACGTGCCCCTCCCCGAGGTCGGCGCGGCTGGTGGGGAGCTCATGCCCCCATGAGGCCCGGGCGATACCCGAGTTCGCACCGAGACTAGGAACCGGGACCCCGACCTGCAGTCGCGCACAGGACGGAGCACCGGAGCGCGGGGGCGCACGCGCGCCGCCCGTCCGTCGTCCGCGGCCGGGCACCGCCGCAAGCCGACCGGGCCGCGCGCTGGGGGCGTGACTGCCGTCGGGTGCGCGCCCGTCGCGCCGTCCGTCGGCTGGGACGCGCGTGGGACCATGGGCCGCTGCCCGCCGGGGCCTTCGGGTGCGCGCCCGTCGCGCCGCCTGCCGGCCGGGACCGTGGCCGCCGCTCCCAGGGCATTCCGGTGCGCGACCAGGTCGCGCCGCCTGCCGCCCGCCGCGTCGCCGGTGGCCGCGGCCCGGCCGGGAGTTGCCGACGCGCGCGGCGATCGCCATGCACCGCGTCGCGATGCCGCCCGCGCGGCGGGCTTTACCGCGACGGCTTGCGGCCGTGACGCGTCCTCGGCGGCATTGCTCGGTGCGAGGGCAGCGCCTTGCCGGCCAGGCCGGCCGTTGCGCCGCCAGGAGGCGCGTGACGGCCGCCGGGCCGTCGGGGTGGCATGGGTCGTCCCGCCACCGTGCCAGGGAGCGTCCTCGGAAGGCGTTCCACCGTGCCGGTGGCAGGGACGGCGGCCGCCCGCCCGGGCCCACCGGGTGGCCAGATCCGGTAGTGCCGACCCCCGGGCGGCTACCGCAGGGCCGCGCGGATGGCGTCGTCGATGCGGGGGAACGCAAACGAGAAGCCCGACTCCAACAGGCGGACCGGCAGCGCGCGTTGGCTGCTCAGGACGTCCGACGCCATCTCGCCCAGCACCAGCCGCAGCGCCGGTGTCGGTACCGCGAAGAGCGCCGGACGGTGCAGGACCCGGCCCATCGCCTCCGTCACCTCGCGGTTCGTCACCGGCTCCGGCGCCGTCAGGTTCACCGGGCCCGACAGCGACTCCGTGTCGATGATGTGCCGCAGCGCCGCCACCTCGTCGTGCAGCGCGATGAAGCTCCAGTACTGCTCCCCGCTGCCGAGCCGTCCCCCGAGCCCCGCCCGGAACAGCGGGAACATCCGGCCCCACGCGCCGCCGTGCCGGGCCACCACCAGACCGGTGCGGGCGAACGCCGTACGGATGCCCGCCTCCTGCGCGGGTGCCGCCGCCTCCTCCCACTCCACGCACACACCCGGCAGGAAGCCGTCCCCGGCAGGGGCGTCCTCGTCCACCGGGCGGTCCCCGGTGTCACCGTAGAAACCGACGGCGCTGCCGCTGACCAGCACCTTCGGCGGGGTGTCCAGGGATGTCACCGCCTCCGCGATCGCCGCCGTCCCGAGCACCCGGCTGTCGCGGATCTCCCTGCGGTAGGCCTGCGTCCAGCGGTGGTCGCCCACCCCCGCGCCGGCGAGGTGCACGACCGCGTCGCAGCCCACGAGCCCCGCGACGTCGACGTACTGCCGCCGCGGGTCCCACTCGACCTCGTCCCCCGCCCCGGACGGGCGCCGCACCAGCCGCACCACCTCGTGCCCGTCCGCACGCAGCGAGCGCACGAGCGCCTTGCCGATGAGCCCCGAGGCGCCGGTGACGGCGATACGCGATCTCTGCATGGCCCCATCCTCCCCCGCCCGTACGGCATGGCACAGTTGCCCCCATGCCCGAGTCGCACACGCGTTCCGCCAGAACCCCGGTGATACGCCCCGCGCGAGCCGCCGACGGCACGGCCCTCGGCGAACTCGACCGGGCGACCTGGTCGCCCCTGCACGCCGTTCAGCCGCGGCCCGAGCCCCCGTACGGGCCCTTCTTCGACGCCGCCCATCCGCCGGAGGACTTCCTGGTCGCCGAGGACACCGACGGCACGCTCCTCGGCTACATCCGCCTCGGGCGGCCGACGCCCCTCGCGTGCAACCGGCACGTACGCCAGATCCAGGGCCTCGCCGTGGCCGAGAGGGCACGGGGCCGCGGTATCGGCCGGGCCCTGCTGCGCGCGGCGGGCGACGAGGCGCGCCGCCAGGGCGCCGTCCGCCTCACCCTGCGCGTCCTCGGCCACAACGCCCCGGCGCGGGCGCTGTACGAGGCGGAGGGCTTCAGGGTCGAGGGCGTGCTGCCGGGCGAGTTCCTGCTGGAGGGGCGTTACGTGGACGACGTCCTGATGGGCCGTTCCCTGCGGACGTGACCGGCGTGGATGCGACCGGCACGGACCTGACGCGCGCGGATGCGGCCCGCGCGGATGCGACCGGCGCCACGTGACCGGCACGGACGTGACGCGCGCGGATGCGACCCCCGCGGACCTGACCGGCGCGGACATGACGCGCGCGGATGCGACCCCCGCGGACGCGCCGCCGGGCGGTCAGCCGCCGAAACGCTCCCACAGGCGCGGGAAGCGCCGCGCCAGCGCCGCGTCGTCGTCGAAGGCGAACGGGACGCCCGCCGGCTCGGTCGCCTGCACCGGAATGCCGAGGTCCGGCGCGTCGACACCGGTCAGCTGCTCGTACGCCTCGTCCGCCGCGTAGCCCAGCTCCTCGCCGTCGCCGTCGATGTCCTCGTCGAAGTCCTCCAGCAGCTCCGCCAGCGAGTCGGGGTCGTGCACCGCGCCCTCGAAGACCTCGCGGCCCTGGCCGATGAGCCAGCAGCGGAAGTAGTCGAACGCGTCGTCGCTCGCGCCGCCGAGCAGGATGGCCGCCGCGCCCCACAGGTCCCACGTGTACGCGCGGTTGTAGCGGGCCTCGAAGTGCCGGGCGAAGTCCAGCACGGAGTCGGGATCGAGCTGCAGCAGCCGCTCGACGAGCAGCTCGGCATGGTCCTCGGGGTCGCCCTCGGCGGCCTCACGGGTGCTGTCGACGATCTCCCAGAACTCCGTCTCGTCCATCACGGGACAAGCATCGTGTCTGGGGGAGGGCGGCGCACGCGGAGTCGGAAGAACGCGCCTGTTTCGAGATGAGTCCGCCCCCCGCGGAAAGCGGCCCGCAAGCCGGACAGAGGATGTCCGGTATCCGTGGGACGTTCGGTCCATGACGACGGACAGGACGACAGAGCAGACGGCGGCGGGTCGGACACGGCAGCCGCTCCGGGGAAAGGTCGCGCTGGTCGCGGGCGCGACGCGGGGCGCCGGCCGCGCCATCGCCGTGGAGCTGGGCGCCGCGGGAGCCACGGTGTACGTGACGGGGCGCACGACCCGGGACCGGGTCAGCGAGGTGGGTCGCGCGGGGGAGACCATCGAGCAGACTGCGGAGCTGGTCACGGCCGCGGGCGGGACGGGCATCGCCGTCCCCACCGACCACCTGGAGGCCGACCGGGTCCGCGCGCTGGCCGGCCGGATCGACCGCGACCACGGCCGCCTCGACATCCTGGTCAACGACATCTGGGGCGGGAACCACCTGCTCGACTTCGACACCCGGATGTGGGACGTCGACCTGGAGCGCGGGCTGCGCATGATCGACCTGGGTGTGCGCACCCACATCATCACCAGCAGCATCATGCTGCCCCTGCTGGTGCGGGAGCCGGGGGGCCTGGTCGTCGAGGTGACGGACGGCACCGCGGAGACGAACAGGGAGCGCCGCGAGAACTTCTACTACGACCTCGCCAAGAACGGGCCGATCCGCATGGCGTACATCCTCGGCGAGGAACTGAAGGAGGTGGGCGCGACGGCGGTGGCCGTCACCCCGGGGTTCCTCCGCTCCGAGGAGATGCTGGACTTCTTCGGCCTCACGGAGGAGAACTGGCGCGACGGCATCGCAGGACAGAAGCTCTGGGAGCTGTCCGAATCGCCGGTGTACATCGGCCGCGGCGTCGCGGCCCTGGCCGCAGACCCGGACCGGGCCCGCTGGAACGGCACGTCGCTGGACAGCGGGCGGCTGGCGAGGGAGTACGGGGTGACGGACGCGGACGGCAGCCGCCCGGACGTCTGGGGCTTCATGCTGGCGGAGAAGGCGGGCAGGACGCCGCGCGCGGACGCGTACCGCTGAGCGGGGCGCACGCGGCCCGGAAGCGTCGCGCCGGGTCCGCGGGCGGCGCGGTGGTCCCGTCGGGCGCAGGTGCCGGGTTCTGTGTGGGTGCGCCTGCGTCACCGCCTCGGGGCCGCGCCGGGCCGCGCCGGGCCGTCGCGCCCGCCGTGCAGCCGCCGGGTCCGCAGGCGGCGCGGTGGTCCCGTCGGGCGCAGGTGCCGGGTTCTGTGTGGGTGCGCCTGCGTCACCGCCTCGGGGCCGCGCAGGGCAGTCGCGCCCGGAAGCGTCGCGCCGGGTCCGCGGGCGGCGCGGTGGTCCCGTCGGGCGCAGGTGCCGGGTTCTGTGCGGGCGCGCTTGGGTCACCGCCTCGGGGCCGCGCCGGGCCGTCGCGCCCGGCGGGCCCACGTGCACAGGCAGGCGGGCCGCCAACGACGGCACGCCACACCTGCGCAGGCTTCCGGGGTCCATAGGAGGGCGGCACGCCGACACCGGCGCGGGCTCCCGAGGTTCATCGGCGGCGGTACGCCACACCGGCGCAAACTCGCGGGGTTCATCGGCGGGTCGGCCACCACCGCCGGCCGGCGCACCCGCACGCGCCCGGGCCTGAGCCCGGCTCGCGTCCGACCCGTTGCCGAGGCCCGCCTCAGGCGTACAGGTCGCGCATCCGCGTCGCCGTCGCCGCGAAGCGGTCCCGCAGCTCCGCGGGCTCCAGAATCTCCGCCTCCGCGCCCAGTGTCAGCAGCTGCGAGTACGCCACGTCCAGCGACTCCACCGGGAGCGTGAGCGTCACCCGGCCCACCGCGTCCGGCGGCGGCGCGGCGGCGAGCGCCTCCTCGGCCGCCGAGCGGTCCGTCACGTACGGCAGGCGCGCCGCGCCCGCCTCCGTCACCCGCACCACCACCTCCGCGCGGAGGAGGGAGCGCGCGAACTCGGCGGCGCGCTTCGCCCAGAAGCCGGGCAGGTCGAAGTCCTCGTCCCGTTCGAAGACCTCCCCGTCCGCCTCCGCCGCCGAGAACCGGTCGATCCGGTACACCCGGAACGAGCCGCCCTCCGCGCGGGCGCACAAGTACCAGACGCCCGCCTTCAGCACCAGACCGTACGGCTCCAGTTCCCGCTCCACCTCGGCGTCCCGGCGACGGTACGACGCCCGGATCCGGCGGTCCGCCCACACCGCCTCCGCGATCAGCGGCAGCAGGTCCGGCGTCCGCGGCTCCTGGTACCAGCCGGGCGCGTCCAGATGGAACCGCTGCGCCGCCGAGTGCGGGGCGTCCCGCAGGGACGGGAGCAGCGCAGCGGACACCTTCAGGCGCGCCGCGGAGGCCGCGTCCTGAAGGCCCATGTCCCGCAGCGCGCCCGGCAGTCCGGACAGGAACAGGGCCTCGGCCTCGTCGCGCCCGAGACCGGTCAGCCGGGTGCGGTACCCGCCGATCAGCCGGTAGCCGCCGCTCCGCCCACGGTCCGCGTAGACCGGCACCCCCGCCTCGGAGAGCGCGAGCGCGTCCCGGGTCACGGTCCGCTCGGACACCTCCAGCTCCCGTGCCAGCTCGGCCCCGGTCATGGAGGACCTCGCCTGCAGCAGCAGCACCATCTTGATCAGCCGGGCAGCGCGCATGCAGGCATTGTCGCGCGGCTCAGGCCGCCGGCTCCCGGGTGCGGATCCTCCCAGCGGCTTCCGGTGCGCGGATCCGCCCAGCGGCTTCCGGCGCGCGGATCAGCGCAGCGGCTCCTGGACCTCGGTGACCCACTGCTCCTTGTCCGGCGGGCACTCCAGGTAGACCTCACGGGCGTAGCCGGCCGAGCGGTGCCCGCCCGCCTCGATCCACCGGGCCAGGTTCTGCGCGGTGGACACGATCGCGTCCATCGGACCGCGGTGCACGATCGTCGCCGCCCGCTCGACCGCCGGCAGATCGACGATCGCGAAGTCCTGGCCGGGCGCCGGGGCGGCCGAGACCGTGCACCCGGCGTGCACCAGGATCGCGCCGTCGCCCTCGGGCGCGTCCTCGTAGTGGGCGATACCGGGCCCTGTCGGCGTGACTCCCGCCGCCGTCAGGCGGCGGAAGAGCTCCTCGTACAGCGGGGTGATCACCGGCCCGATGTGCTCCGGGCCGTAACCGGCGGCGACGGCGGTCAGTTCGGCGACCCGCACCGCCGGGGTGCTCTTGATCATGACGTCCTGGGTGGGCATGCGGCCCTCGCTCTCGATCGACCGGAGCCTCGCCTCGACCTGCGCCAGCCGGGCGGCCGCCGTGGCCCTCGCCTCTTCCAGCTCCGCCTGCCGCAGCGTGAGCATTCCGCGCAGCTCGTCCGTGGTCACCCGCTCCTCCAGGATCCGGCGCACCTGTTCCAGCGTGAAGCCGAGATCCTTCAGAGCGATGATCCGGTTGAGCCGGGCGAGCTGAGCCGCGGAGTAGTGGCGGTAGCCGGTGAAAGGGTGGGTGCGGTCCGGCCGCAGCAGCCCGATGGCGTCGTAGTGACGCAGCATGCGGGCCGACACCCGGCCGTGGCGGGCGAAGTCTCCGATGGTGAACATGACGTCTCCCACTGCACGGCTTCACACGGTGTCAAGGTCAACCATCACGGACGAACGGCCCCCCGAACGCCCGAGGGTCCCGGAGGCGGCTGCCTCCGGGGCCCTCGTACACGCAAACGGGTTCCTACAGACCGTAGCGCTCGCGTGCTTCCTTCACGGCCGAGGCCGGGACCTCGCCGCGCCGGGCCAGCTGGGCCAGCGCCGCGACCGTGATCGACTGCGGGTCGACGCCGAAGTGGCGGCGCGCGCCCTCACGGGTGTCCGACAGACCGAAGCCGTCCGTGCCGAGCGACGACCAGTCCTGCTCGACCCACTGGCTGATCTGGTCGGGCACCTGCCGCATCCAGTCGGAGACGGCCAGCACCGGACCCGGAGCGCCCTCCAGCGCCTGGGTCACGTACGGCGTGCGCTGCTCGCCGCGCAGCAGGGCCTCGTCGGCCTCCAGCGCGTCGCGGCGCAGCTCGCCCCACGAGGTCGCGGACCACACGTCGGCGGCCACGTTCCAGTCGGCGGCCAGCAGCTCCTGGGCCTCGAGCGCCCAGTGGATGGCCGTACCGGAGGCGAGCAGCTGCAGGCGCGGCGCGTCCGCCTCGGCGGAGCCCTCCTTGAAGCGGTACAGGCCCTTGACGATGCCCTCCTCGACGCCCTCCGGCATGGCGGGCTGCGGCTTGGGCTCGTTGTAGACCGTCAGGTAGTAGAAGACGTCTTCCGCGTCCGGGCCGTACATCCGGCGCAGACCGTCCTTGACGATCACCGCCACCTCGTACGCGAAGGCCGGGTCGTAGTTCAGCGACGCCGGGTTCGTGGCGGCGATCAGGTGCGAGTGGCCGTCCGCGTGCTGGAGGCCCTCACCGGTCAGGGTCGTACGGCCCGCCGTCGCGCCCACGATGAAGCCCTTGCCGAGCTGGTCGGCGAGCTGCCACATCTGGTCGCCGGTCCGCTGCCAGCCGAACATCGAGTAGAAGATGTAGAACGGGATCATCGTCTCGCCGTGCGTCGCGTACGACGTCGCGGCGGCGATGAAGTCGGCCATGGCGCCGGCCTCGGTGATCCCCTCGTTGAGGATCTGGCCGTCCTTGGCCTCCTTGTAGTACATCAGCTGGTCGCGGTCGACCGGCTCGTACGTCTGGCCCAGCGGCGAGTAGATGCCCGCGGACGGGAAGAGCGACTCCATGCCGAAGGTGCGGGCCTCGTCCGGGACGATCGGCACCCAGCGCTTGCCGGTCTCCTTGTCCCGCATCAGGTCCTTCATCAGCCGGACGAAGGCCATGGTCGTGGCCATCTCCTGCTTGCCGGACCCCTTGTACAGGGCCTTGAAGGCGCGCTCCTCCGGCTGCGGCAGCGCCGCGGCGTGGACCCGGCGGGCGGGGGCGGGGCCGCCCAGGGCGGCGCGGCGCTCCTGGAGGTAGCGGACCTCGGGGGAGTCGGCGCCCGGGTGGCCGTACGGCACGAGGCCGTCGACGAAGGCGCTGTCGGCGATCGGGAGCCCGAGCAGGTCGCGCATGCCCTTGAACTCGTCGATCGTCAGCTTCTTCATCTGGTGGTTGGCGTTCTTGGACTCGAAGCCCTTGCCGAGCGTGTAGCCCTTCACCGTCTGGGCGAGGATCACGGTCGGCGCGCCCTTGTGCTCGACGGCCGCCTTGTACGCCGCGTACACCTTGCGGGCCTCGTGGCCGCCGCGGGAGGTGTAGAAACACTCGGCGATCTTCGCGTCGGTGAGCAGCCTGGCCAGCTCGACGAGCGCGGGCTCGGCGCCGAAGAAGTGCTCGCGGATGTACGCGACGTCGCGGGTCGCGTACGTCTGGAACTGCGCGTCCGGCACCTCGCGGAGGCGGCGGACGAGGGCGCCGGTGGTGTCGAGCTGGAACAGCTCGTCCCAGGCCGAGCCCCACAGCGATTTGACGACGTTCCAGCCGGCGCCGCGGAACTGGGCCTCCAGCTCCTGCACGATCTTGAAGTTGGCGCGGACCGGGCCGTCGAGACGCTGCAGGTTGCAGTTGACGACGAAGGTCAGGTTGTCGAGCCGCTCGCGCGCGGCCAGGGCGAGGGCCGCGGTCGACTCGGGCTCGTCCATCTCGCCGTCGCCGAGGAACGCCCAGACGTGGGAGTTCGCCGTGTCCTTGATCCCGCGGTTGTGCAGGTAGCGGTTGAAGCGCGCCTGGTAGATCGCGGAGAGCGGCCCGAGCCCCATGGAGACGGTGGGGAACTCCCACAGCCAGGGCAGACGGCGCGGGTGGGGATAGGAGGGGAGGCCGTTGCCGCCCGCCTCCTGCCGGAAGTTGTCGAGCTGCTGCTCGCTCAGCCGGCCGTCGAGGAACGCGCGGGCGTAGATGCCCGGGGAGGCGTGGCCCTGGATGTAGAGCTGGTCGCCGGAGCCGTCGCTCTCCTTGCCGCGGAAGAAGTGGTTGAAGCCGGTCTCGTAGAGCCAGGCCGCGGAGGCGAAGGTGGCGATGTGGCCGCCGACGCCGAAGCGGGAGCCGCGGGTCACCATGGCCGCCGCGTTCCAGCGGTTCCAGGCGGTGATGCGCGCCTCCATCTCCTCGTCGCCGTCGAACGCGGGCTCGGCGGTGGTGGGGATGGTGTTGACGTAGTCCGTCTCCAGCAGCCGGGGCAGGGCGACGCCCGCCTTCTCGGCGTGCTGGAGAGTGCGGCGCATCAGGTACGCGGCGCGGTGCGGGCCGGCATGCTCCGCGACGGCGTCGAGGGACGCCGCCCACTCGGCGGTTTCCTCGGCGTCACGGTCCGGGAGCTGGTCGAGCTCGCTCGGAAGCTTGCCTACGGGGTCGGTCATGATCGCCGCCTTCCGGACAGGAGGGGGGTGGAGAAAGGGGGGTGCCATGTCTGGCAGGACAGGGCGAAGGGTTGGGTGAACCCGTCGACGACTGTAAGTCTCTGATCGATGATCGATCAAAGGCTGGGGAGAAATTGGCATCCCGTGCCGCAAAAGTGGGCACCCTGTGCCGCGACGAATCGGCTCTTTCCGGACATGGCCCCGGGCATCAGGGGGAGGTGACGAACCCTGGCTGCCCTGTGGCTGGGGATGCGCGGACGCGGTGGCTGGGGATGCGCGGACGCACTGCCAGTCCTCGGGCACATGGGGGCAACCACCGTTCCACGCGCGGCGTCCGGCACGTGAGGCGTCGTGAGGCACCGCAAGGCCCGGAAGCGGGAAGCGGCCCGGATTCGGGCCCCGGGAGCGGACCGGCGTCGCGGCCAGGGACCCGGCCGAGGCGGGGAGCGTGTCACGAGGCCGCGACCCGCGCAAGGACATGGCACGTGTGAGGCCGGGTCAAGCCCGAGCGACCGCCGCGCTCACAGCGGCGACCACGCACGAGGCGCGGCCCGGTCCAGGGGCGCTACGCGCGCGGCGCGCAGCCCAGTACGTGGGACTTCACCAGCGTGCCGATCGACGGGTCGCGCCTGCGGAACGCCTCCACCAGCTCCTGGTGCTCCTCCGCGTACGACTTCTGCACCGTGCCCAGCCACCGGATCGACAGCGCGGTGAAGACCTCGATCCCGAGCCCCTCCCACGTGTGCAGGAGCACCTTGTTGGACGCGGCACGCACCAGCTCGCGGTGGAACGCCACCGTGTGACGGACCTGCGCCGCCGAGTCGCCCGTGCGATCCGCCTCGTACAGCGCCGCGACGTGCGGCTCCAGCGCCGAGCAGTCGTCCGCCAGCCGCTGCGCGGCCAGTTCGGCCGCGATCTGCTCCAGGCCGGCCCGGACCGGGTAGCTCTCCTCCAGGTCGGCGGCCGTCAGATTCCGCACCCGTACACCCTTGTTGGGCGCCGACTCGATCAGCCGCAGCGACTCCAGCTCGCGCAGCGCCTCGCGCACCGGGGTCTGGGAGACCTCCAGCTCGGTCGCGATACGGCGCTCGACGATGCGTTCCCCGGGCTTCCAGCGGCCGCTGACGATCCCCTCCACGATGTGCTCGCGGATCTGATCGCGCAGCGAGTGGACGACGGGGACGGTCATGGAGCGCTCCTTAAAGCCGCGTCGACCTGTGACCCCTAGACAATACGGCGGCGCCCCCGCCGGAATGTACTCCCAGCGGGGGCGCCGTTCGTGAGGCTGGTTACAGACCGAGTTCGACCTCGAACTCGCCCGCCTCCAGGATCGCCTTGACGGCCGTCAGGTAGCGGGCCGCGTCGGCGCCGTCCACCAGACGGTGGTCGTAGGAGAGCGCGACGTAGGTCATGTCGCGGACGGCGATCGTCTCGCCGAGGTCCGGGTGGTTCACGACCACCGGACGGCGGACCGTGGCGCCGATGCCCAGGATGGCGACCTGGTTCGGCGGCACGATGATCGTGTCGAACAGCGCACCGCGCGAGCCGGTGTTGCTGATGGTGAACGTCGCACCGGCGAGGTCGTCCGGCGTGATCTTGCTGGCGCGCACGGCGCCGGCGAGCTCGGCCGTCTTCTTCGCGATACCGGCGATGTTCAGGTCGCCCGCACCCTTGATGACCGGCGTCATCAGACCCTTCTCGGAGTCCACGGCGATGCCGATGTTCTCCGAGTCGAAGTACGTGATGGTGCCCTCGTCCTCGTTGATCCGGGCGTTGATGACCGGGTGGG
Source organism: Streptomyces sp. NPDC049597 (assembly GCF_040675505.1). Classification (NCBI taxonomy): domain Bacteria; kingdom Bacillati; phylum Actinomycetota; class Actinomycetes; order Kitasatosporales; family Streptomycetaceae; genus Streptomyces; species Streptomyces sp. NPDC049597. Next base: position 118,744 of record NZ_JBFAOY010000001.1, on the reverse strand, counting down.
CCTTCAGCGCCTGGGCCGCGGCCTTGACGAAGAACGGCATCGGGGAGAGCTTGACGCCCTCGCGTGCCGCGAACGCGTCCTTCGCCCGGGCGCGCAGCTTCATCAGCTTGGTGATGTCGACCTCGACGACCGAGGTCAGCTGGGCCTGGGTGTGCAGCGCCTTCATCATGTTGTCGCCGATGACCTTGCGCATGCGGGTCATCTTGACGGTCTGACCGCGCAGCGGGGACGCCTCCAGCTTCGGAGCCTGCGGCGCGGCCGGGGCGGCAGCGGCGGCGGGCGCCGGGACGGCGGCCTTGGCGGCCTCCGCGGCGGCGATGACGTCCTGCTTGCGGATACGGCCGCCGACGCCGGTGCCCTTGACGGTGCCGAGGTCGACGCCGTTCTCGGCGGCGAGCTTGCGGACCAGCGGGGTCACGTACGCGTCGCTCGCCTCGACGGAGGCGGGCGCGGCGGGCGCGGCCGGGGCGACGGGCGCCGGAGCCGCGGGGGCGGCCGGGGCAGCGGCGGCCGGGGCCGGAGCGGCAGGCGCCGGAGCCGGAGCGGGCGCAGCAGGTGCGGGCGCCGGAGCCGGAGCGGCCGGAGCCGGAGCCGCGGGGGCGGCCGGGGCAGCGGCAGCCGGCGCAGCGGCCGGAGCCGCGCCCGGAGCGCCGATGACGGCCAGCTTGGCGCCGACCTCGGCCGTCTCGTCCTCGCCGACCACGATCTCCAGCAGCACACCGGAAGCCGGGGCCGGGATCTCGGTGTCGACCTTGTCGGTGGAGACCTCGAGCAGGGGCTCGTCCTCCGTGACCTCCTCGCCGACCTCCTTCAGCCAGCGGGTGACGGTGCCCTCGGTGACGCTCTCGCCGAGCGCGGGGAGGACGACGTCGGTGCCGGAGGCGGAACCGCCGCCGGCCGCGGCCTCGGCCGTCGGGGCCGGAGCGGGAGCGGCGGCCTCGGTGGACGGAGCGGCCTGCGGGGCCTCCTGGGCGGGGGCCGGGGCAGGGGCCTCGGCAGCGGCCGGAGCCGGGGCGGCAGCGGGCGCGCCCGTGCCGTCGTCGATCACGGCCAGCTCGGCGCCGACCTCGACGGTCTCGTCCTCGGCGACCTTGATGGAGGCCAGGACACCGGCGGCCGGGGCCGGGATCTCGGTGTCGACCTTGTCGGTGGAGACCTCGAGCAGCGGCTCGTCGGCCTCGACGCGCTCGCCCTCGGCCTTCAGCCAGCGGGTGACAGTGCCCTCGGTGACGCTCTCGCCGAGCGCCGGAAGGGTTACGGAAACCGCCATGGTTTCAGTTGCTCCTTACGAAAGTGCGGAAGTGGTCGTCGCGCCCGGACTGATCAGTCGTGGGAGTGCAGCGGCTTGCCGGCCAGGGCCAGGTGGGCCTCGCCGAGGGCCTCGTTCTGCGTCGGGTGCGCGTGGATGAGCTGCGCGACCTCGGCCGGCAGAGCCTCCCAGTTGTAGATCAGCTGCGCTTCGCCGACCTGCTCGCCCATACGGTCACCGACCATGTGGACGCCGACCACGGCACCGTCCTTGACCTGGACGAGCTTGATCTCGCCCGCGGTCTTAAGGATCTTGCTCTTGCCGTTGCCCGCGAGGTTGTACTTCAGGGCGACGACCTTGTCCGCACCGTAGATCTCCTTGGCCTTGGCCTCGGTGATGCCGACGGAGGCGACCTCGGGGTGGCAGTACGTCACCCGCGGCACGCCGTCGTAGTCGATCGGAACGGTCTTCAGACCGGCCAGCCGCTCCGCCACCAGGATGCCCTCGGCGAAGCCGACGTGCGCGAGCTGGAGCGTCGGGACCAGGTCACCGACCGCGGAGACGGTGGGCACGTTGGTCTGCATGTACTCGTCGACCAGGACGTAGCCGCGGTCCATCGCGACGCCCTGCTCCTCGTAGCCGAGACCGGCCGAGACCGGACCGCGGCCGATGGCGACCAGCAGCACCTCGGCCTCGAAGGTCTTGCCGTCCGCGAGGGTGACGCGCACACCGGTCTCGGTGTACTCGGCCTTCTCGAAGAAGGTGCCGAGGTTGAACTTGATGCCGCGCTTGCGGAACGCGCGCTCCAGCAGCTTCGAGGAGTTCTCGTCCTCGACGGGGACGAGGTGCTTGAGGCCCTCGATGACGGTGACGTCGGTGCCGAAGGACTTCCACGCCGAGGCGAACTCGACGCCGATGACGCCGCCGCCCAGGATGATCGCGGACTGCGGGACCCGGTCCAGCTTGAGGGCGTGGTCCGAGGAGATGATGCGGTTGCCGTCGATGTCCAGACCCGGCAGCGACTTCGGCACGGAGCCGGTCGCCAGCAGGACGTGGCGGCCCTGGATGCGCTGGCCGTTCACGTCGACGGAGGTGGGGGAGGACAGGCGGCCCTCACCCTCGATGTAGGTCACCTTGCGGGAGGCGACGAGACCCTGCAGGCCCTTGTACAGGCCGGAGATCACGTCGTCCTTGTACTTGTGCACACCGGCGATGTCGATGCCCTCGAACGAGGTCTTGACACCGAACTGCTCGGCCTCGCGAGCCTGGTCGGCGATCTCACCGGCGTGCAGCAGAGCCTTGGTGGGAATGCATCCGTTGTGCAGGCAGGTGCCGCCGAGCTTGTTCTTTTCGATCAGTGCGACGTCCAGGCCCAGCTGAGCTCCGCGCAGGGCCGCAGCGTAACCGCCGCTACCGCCGCCGAGGATCACTAGGTCGAAAACGGTGCTGGCGTCGTTCGCCACGTCACGTCCTCCATGCATGTGCGCCGTTCGCCGTCGTCGATGACGGGCGGCGGCTGGTGTTCGGCCGCTTGTCTTCGGCCCTGTGGTGGGGGCCCTGTCCTGCCGAGAACCCATCTTCGCACTTGTCGACGGACGGCGGGACGCGGGGCCGGAGCTTGAGATGGTGAGCTTGAACGCTTTCGGGGCTACTGGGGCGTACGCGGGCGGGGCGCTTCACGGGGCCGCCCGCCGCCCTCCCCCTGACGGCCCGGCGGCCGTGGGCGGTGCCCCCGTCCCGTGACGGTGCGGGGGCGCGGACGCCCCCGCCGCCGTCGGCCGTGCCCTCGATCTCCCCCTACGTCCCGGCGGCCGCGGGTGTTCACCGGCAAAGCCGGGGAGTGCTCCCCGGGCGGGCCGGATCTCCCTCCACGAGATCCAGCCCCGTCGGCGTCGAGGCGCGGGAGCCAGGGGCGGAGCCTCCGGTCAGCCCAGGTCGCCGGAGGCCGTGCGCTCCGCCAGCTTGACCAGCGTGCGGACCGCCGAGCCGGTGCCGCCCTTGGGCGTGTAGCCGTACGGCGCGCCCTCGTGGAAGGCCGGCCCCGCGATGTCCAGGTGCGCCCAGGTGATGCCCTCGCCCACGAACTCCTTCAGGAAGAGGCCGGCCACCAGGCCGCCGCCCATGCGCTCGCCCATGTTGGCGATGTCGGCGGTCGGCGAGTCCATGCCCTTGCGCAGGTCGGCGGGGAGCGGCATCGGCCAGGACGCCTCGCCGACCTCCTCGGCGATCTCGTGGACGGCGGTGCGGAAGGCGACGTCGTTCGCCATGATGCCGAACGTGCGGTTGCCCAGCGCCAGCACCATCGCCCCGGTCAGCGTCGCCACGTCGACGATCGCGTCCGGGTTCTCCTCCGACGCCTTCGTCAGCGCGTCGGCCAGCACCAGCCGGCCCTCGGCGTCGGTGTTGAGCACCTCCACCGTCTTGCCGCTGTACATGCGCAGTACGTCACCGGGGCGGGTGGCCGAGCCGGACGGCATGTTCTCGGCGAGCGCCAGCCAGGCGGTGACGTTGACCGCGAGGCCCAGGCGGGCGGCCGCGACGACGGCGGCGAACACCGCGGCGGCGCCGCTCATGTCGCACTTCATCGTCTCGTTGTGCCCGGCCGGCTTCAGGGAGATGCCGCCCGAGTCGTAGGTGATGCCCTTGCCGACCAGGGCCAGGTGCTTGGCGTCCTTGGAGTGCGTGTAGGACAGCTTCACCAGGCGCGGCGGGTTCTGCGAGCCCTGACCGACGCCGAGGATGCCGCCGAAGCCGCCCTTGGCCAGCGCCTTCTCGTCGAGCACCTGCACCTTGATGCCGTGCTCCTTGCCGGCCGCGGTGGCGATGGCGGCGAAGGACTCGGGGGTGAGGTCGTTCGGCGGGGTGTTGATCAGGTCGCGGGCGCGGTTGATCTCCTCGGTGAGGGCGATCGCGCGCTCGGCGGCGGCCTTGAACGCCTTGTCGCGGGGCTTCGCGCCGAGCAGCGCCACCTCGGCCAGCGGCTTCTTGCCGTTCTTGCCGTTCTCCTGGTAGGCGGTGAAGGCGTACGCACCCAGCAGCGCGCCCTCCGCGATGGCCTCCGCGTCCTCGACCGCCTCTATCGGCAGCGCGAAGGCGGCCTTCTTCGAGCCGGCCAGCGCGCGGGCCGCGCTGCCGGCCGCACGGCGCAGCGCCTCGGTCTCGTACGCCTCGTCCTGCTCGGGCGCCGCGCCGAGCCCGACCGCCACGACGACCGGCGACTTGACGCCGGCGGGGGCGGGGAGCTTGGTCACTTCGCCCTCGGCACCACTTGCGCCGAGGGTCTCCAGGACGGTGGCGAGCTTTCCGTCGAACGCCTGGTCCACGGCCTCCGCGCCCGGTGCGACCACCGGGCCCTTGGCCCCCTTGGCGACACCGACGACGACGGCGTCGGCGCGCAGCGTCGCCGCGCCCGCAGTGCTGAGAGTGAGAGCTGTCACGGTGGTGAATTCTCGCTTCCGTTGAGTTCCGAGGCCGCAGCGGCCGTACAGGGGGATGGATCGGCATCCCCACGCCGGGGGAGAGCCTACGCGCGGTGGTACGGCTCGCTCACGGCGGCGGCGGTTCACTCGTCCGTGGTGTCTCCTTCATCTTTGCGCCAAAGGCCGTGAGAGGTCAGCCACACTCGGGCCGTTCGGGCAAGGGGACACCGTGTTCCTTTGCATCATCTCCACAGATCCTCCTCGGGGCCGACCGTCCCCGGGAGGGCGTGCAAGGGGGGAAACCAATGGAGTTGCACGGATCACGCATGGGCAGGGCCGCCGCGGCGGTCGTCGCCGCCGCCTCGCTGGCGACGGCGCTTCCGGTGGCCGCGGCCGCCGCACCGCTGCCCCGGATCGATCTGACCGTCCTCGTCGTCGACGACGGCGGCGGCGCGGTCGACGCGATCGTCTCGGAGCTGCGGAGCACCGGGGTGCCGTACCGGAAGGTCGACCTGACCGACCCCGCCCGGCCCGTCGTGGACGCCGCCTTCCTGAGCGACACCCTGGACGGCCGGCCGCGCGCGAAGTACCAGGGCGTGGTCGTCCCGGACGAGGACCCGTTCGGCGCGGACACCGCCCGGGGCGCCGCAGAGAACGCGGCGCTTTTCGCGTACGAGAAGACGTTCGGGATTCGTCAGGTCGACGCCTGCACCTGGTCGCATCCGGGGGTCGGACTGGAGTACGTGAACGAGGGCGGATACGCGGGCGCCCTCGACGGCGCCCCGAGCGCCCTCACCGCCGCCGGCCGCTCCGGCCCCTTCCGCTACCTCGACGGACCCGTCACCTTCGAGGACAACTCGCCTTCTGTGGCGGAGAGTTACGGATATGCCGGCCGGCCGCGCGAAGGCTTCACCAGCTATCTGGACACGCCCGTCGGCGAGGGGACCGCGCGCGGCAGCCTCATCGGCGAGTACGCCCACGACGGCCGCCGCGAGCTGGTGGTGACCTTCGCGTACAACCGGCACCAGCGGCAGTTCCGGGTCCTCGCCCGGGGCATCGTCGAATGGCTCACCCAGGGCGTCCACCTCGGGCAGAGCCGGCAGTACCTCTCCGTGCACGTCGACGACGTCTTCGCACCCGACGCCCGCTGGGACACCGAACGCAACTGCACTCCCGGCGACTTCGACTGCACCGCCGCCGGTGAGGAGACCGCCCCGATCCGTATGACCGCGGACGACGCCGCGTACGCCGCGGCCTGGCAGCGCTCCGCCGGCTTCACGCTCGACATGGTGCACAACGCGGGCGCCGGCGAGGAGTGGCGGGCCGAGCACGGAGGCAGCGACCCGCTCACCGACCGGCTCCTCGCCGACAAGGCGCGGTACCGCTGGATCAACCACACCTACACCCACCCCTTCCTCGGCTGCGTCCAGGACGTGTCCGTCGTGCCGTGGCAGTGCGCGAAGGACGCCGCGGGCAACACGCGCTGGGTCAGCCGCGCCGAGATCTCCGCGCAGATCCGCGACAACCACGACTGGGCCGTGCGCAAGGGCCTCGCCGTCGACCGCACCGAACTCGTCACCGGCGAGCACTCCGGTCTCAGGACGCTGCCGCAGCAGCCGGTGGACAACCCGAACCTCGCGGGCGCCCTCGCCGACAACGGCGTCGCATGGATCGCGAGCGACAACTCCCGCGAACCGCAGCAGCGTGCCGTGGGCGCCGCCCGGACCGTGCCACGCCACCCGATGAACGTGTACTACAACGTGGGCACCGCGGCCGAGATGACGGACGAGTACAACTGGATCTACACCGCGGCGGCCGACGGGGGCAGCGGCGTCTGCGAGACCGACCCGTCCTCCACCTGCCTGCCCGAGCCGCTCGACACCGCCACCGGCTACGCGTCGTACATCGTGCCGCAGGAGGCCCGCACCGCCCTCGGCCACGTCGTCGCGAACGACCCCCGCCCGCACTACGTCCACCAGTCGAACCTCGCGGAGGAACGTCTCCTCTACCCGGTGCTCGACAAGGTGCTCGCCGACTACCGCGCGCTGTTCGCGGAGAACAGCCCCCTCGTCAACCCGCGCCAGCGGGACACCGGCACCGAGCTCGCGCGGCGCGCCGCCTGGAGCAGGGCGCTCGCGCAGGGCAGGGTCACCGCGTACCGCATCGGCGGCACCATCACCGTCAAGGCGCCGTCGGGCGTGGCCGTGCCCGTCACCGCGCCGGAGGGCACCCGCAAGCAACTCCTTGTGACCACCGCGGCGTTCGGCACCGCCTACGCCGGGGCGCGGTCCGCCTGGACCACGCCCGCACCGCTCCAGTCGGCGATCACGCTGAGGCTCCCGTCCTGAGCCGCTGAGCCCTCGACGTATCGACCGCTCGCCGACCGCTGTCCTGGGGGGACGAACCATGCTGAGCTGTGGCCGCCATGTCACCATGCTCACCGAAGGCACCTATCCGCACGTCCACGGGGGCGTGTCCACCTGGTGCGACCAGCTCGTACGGGGGATGCCGGAGGTCGACTTCCAGGTCGTCGCCCTCACCGGCAGCGGGCGCGAGCCGGTCGCCTGGGAACTGCCGCCGAACGTCTACCGGCACACCTCGTTCCCGCTGTGGGGCCCCGAGCCCGCCCGCCGGCGGCTCCCACGGCCGGAACGCCGCCGTTTCCTCGACGTCTACGAGCGCTTCCTGCTGTCGCTGCTCGACCCGGCCGCCGGCTGCGACTTCGGCGCGGCGCTGGACGAACTGACCGGATACGCACGCGACGGCCGGCTGACGGCGGCGCTGCGCTCCGAATCCGTGCTGCGCGCCCTGATGTGGATCTGGACGATGCCGCACCTGGAGATCTCCGCGGCCAGGCCCACCGTGCACGACGCGCTCACGGCCACCGATCTGCTGGAGCACGCGCTGCGCCCGCTGGCGGCGCGGATACCCGACGACGCGATCGCGCACGCCGTCAGCGCCGGGCTCGCCACGCTCCCGGCGCTCGCCGCCCAGCACCGCGACGGCGTGCCCTTCCTGCTCACCGAGCACGGCATCTACCTGCGCGAGCGCTATCTCGGCTACCGCGCCCAGGCGCAGCGCGCGCCCGTGAAGACGCTGATGCTGAGCTTCTACCGGGAGCTGAACTCGCTCGGCTACCGGCGGGCGGACCTGATCACCCCCTGCAACCGGTACAACCGGCGCTGGGAGGAGCGGGGCGGCGCGCCCGCGGAGCGCATCCGCACCGTCTACAACGGCGTCGACCCGCACGCCTTCCCCGACGCCGGGCCCGAGCCCGACGTGCCCACCCTCGCCTGGGCCGGCCGGATCGACCCCATCAAGGACCTGGAGACGCTCATCCGCGCGTACGCGATGGTGCGCGCCGAACTGCCCGCGGTACGGCTGAGGTTGTTCGGCGGCGTGCCCGCGGGCGGGGAGGCGTACCGCGTCCGGCTGGAGAAGCTCGCGGCCGCACTGGGCGTCGTGGACGGCATCGTGTGGGAGGGCCGGGTCGGCGACGTGGCGCGCGCGTACGCGGCCGGCAGCGTGGTGATGCTCTCCTCGATCAGCGAGGGGTTCCCCTTCTCCCTCATCGAGGCGATGTCGTGCGGGCGGGCGACCGTGTCCACGGACGTGGGCGGGGTGCGGGAGGCGGTCGGGGACACCGGCCTCGTGGTGCCGCCGCGCGAACCGGCGCTGATGGCCGAGGCGACGGTCGGCCTGCTGCGGGACGCCGGGCGGCGCGCGGAGCTGGGGCGGCGGGCCCGGCAGCGGGTCGTCGACCGGTTCACACTGACGCGGTCCGTCGACGGCTTCCGCCGCATCTACCGCGAACTGGCCGGCTTCCCGGAGCCCTCGGCGCAGCCTCGGTACGCCGAGGCGGTGGCCGGGTGAGCGGTCCCCTGTGGCAGGGGCCGGGACCGCGGGTCGACACCCTGGCCGTCCTGCCGCGGCAGCGCGGCGGGACGGCGGCCGACCCGTTGGACGCGCTCGCGGACCGGCTGCGCGACGTGATCGCCGCGGCCGTGCACCCCGACGAGGTCGCGGCGGTGCTGGAGTCCGACGGCATGACGGACGACCACATCCGGCTCACCTACGGCCGTCCGGACTCCTTCGCGCTGGCGGAGGATCTGTACGCCAAGGTTCCCCGCGCCCACCCCGAGCCCCCCGGACCGCCCGCCGACCCCTGGCAGGCAGGCCTCCTCGGCTGCCTGCTGCGCGGTCTCGTGTTCGCGCTGCCCGGCCTCGCCTACGTCCTGGCCGCGCCGATCCTCGCGGGAGCCGCGCTGGCGCCGCTGCTCGCGGGCGCGCTGACGGGCTGGACGTGGAACCAGGCGCTGTCCCACCGGGCCTACGCGTGGCTGGGCCTCGGCGACCGGGCCTCGGCCGTCCGCTGCCTGCGCGCCGGCGCCCCGGCGGGGGCCGTGCTCGGCACGGCGGCGGCGCTGCTGTGCACCGGTGCGGGCCAAGGGACCTCCGCGGTGTTCGCCGCCGTCCAGTCGCTCTACCTGGCGGCGGCGACGCCCCTGCTGGTCCTCGACCGCGAACGGGCCCTGCTCCGCTGTCTGTCGCCCCTCCCGGCGGGTACGGTCCTGGTCCTGCTCCACGAAGGGATACCGCTGTGGGTGCCCACGGGCCTGCTGCTGGCGTCGCTGACAGCGGCCCTGGCGACGGCGACGGCGGTGCTGCGCCCGGGGCCCCGGCGGCCGGGCCTCGCCGCCGAGCGCGACCGGCCGCGCCGCGCACCGGCCGGTGGTCCCGCCGGCCGGGCGGCGGGTGCTCCGGTCGCCGCGGTGGTGGCGCTGGTTCACGGCGGCGGAATGTTCAGGACGCTGCGCGGCTGGTCGTCCCGCCGGGCCGGCGCCCCGGTCGCCGAGGCGGCCCGCCGGATGCGGTCGGCAGCCGGTCCGGCGGCGGCCTCCGAGCGCGGCGAGGACCACCCCACGGCCGGTGCGCGGTCCGCCGCCGGCGGCACGGCGGCCCGGTTTCCCGGCGGGGAGCCACCGCGCGCGGCGCGTGACGTCCGGCGTGGCCGCCCGATACGCCGGGCCCGTACCGGCGAGGTGAGCCGGTTGCCCGGACGCCGGGGCGGCCGCGACGCGCAGTCGGCCGTGGGCACGGTGCCGCGGCCCCCGCGCACCGGACCGTATCGGGGTCGTTGCCGTCTGCCGGGCGTGGTCCGCCGCTTGTGGCGCGGCACCGGGCGCGACGCCGCCGGGGCCGGCGGACCGGCGGGCCGGCACGAGCGCGGCGACGGGGGCCGTCGCCCGGTCGCGGTGCTCGCCGCAATGCCGTGGCCGCCCGGCACGGTCACGGCCCGCGTCCGCGGAGCGTTCGGCACGGTCACGGCCCGCGGCCGCGGAGCGTTCGGCGGGACCGGGCAACGGCGCGCCGCCCCGCGGCTGGTCGCGTCCGTGCCGCACGGGCTGTTCGGGCTCGGCGTCGGGGCCCTCGTCCTGTACACCGCCCTCGGTGACGTCCTCGGCGGGCTGACCGGCGCCGCCGTCGCCGCGCCGTCCGCCGTCGCGCTCACCCTCAGCATGGGGCCCGCCGAGTGGCTGCTGCACCGCTTCCGCAGCGAGACCCTCGCCGGACTGCGGGCCAGCACCACGCCCCGCGCCTTCTGGCGCACCGCCTCCGCCGTGCTCGCCGAGTGCCTCGCCGGCTACCTCGCCGTCCTGTTCGCGCTCGCGCTCGCCGGTACCGTGCTCTGGCCAGGCGCTCCCGCGCTCGGCGGCGTACGGCTCGCCACGCTGCTCCTCATCGGCACGGTGCTGTGGACCGGGCTGCTGCTCCAGTCGTTCGGGGCCGTCATCGTCGCGGCCGGCGTGTGCTGCGCGGCGGCGCTCGTCCAGACCGCGGCGCTCGTCACCGGCACGGGCAGCCCCCGGGCGGCGGGACTCGCCGTGGCGGCGACGGCGGCGGCCGTCCTCGCCGGACTCGTCTGCGCCCTCCTGGGCCGCGCCACGGCACACCGCGTATGAGCACACTCCTCGTCCCGTACTACGAGCACCCCGCCGACCGTCCCGCCGCCTGGGACGCCGTCGTCGCGGCCGCGCCCCGCCTCTACGGGGTCGTCCTCAACCCGGCCAGCGGTCCGGGCGCCGCACCCGACGCCGAGTTCGCCGCGGTCGCGTCCCGGCTGCGGGACGCCGGGGTGCGGGTCGTCGGCTACGTGGACACCGACTACGGCCGCCGCCCGCACGCCGCCGTCCTCGCCGACCTCCTGCGCCACCGCGACTGGTACGCCGTGGACGGCGTCTTCCTCGACCAGGTCGCCTCCGGACCGGAGAACCTGCCCCACTACGGCCGCATCGCCGTCGCCGCCCGTGCGGCGGGCGCCACGACCGTCGTCCTCAACCACGGCGTCCACCCCGACCCCGCCTACGCCGAGCTGGCCGACCTGCTCGTCACGTTCGAGGGCCCCTGGGACGCCTACCGCACGACGGGCGTCCCGTCATGGACGTCCGCGCACCCGCCGGAGCGGTTCTGCCACCTGGTCTACGCGGCCCCGCCCGACGCCCGCGCGGGCGCGGCGGTCCACTGCGTGGTGCCCGGCACGGGCGCCCATCCGTGGGGCACGCTCCCGCACGCGCTGGAGCCCTCCGCCTAGGGAGCGAGCCGGTGACCCACCGTCAGCACGAGCAGCGCGGCCGTCCCCGCCGTCTCCGCCAGGGCGCCGAACACGTCGCCCGTCACCCCGCCGAAGCGGCGCACGCAGTGCCGCAGCAGCACCTGCGCCGCGGCCAGTCCCGCGAGGACCGCGAGCGCCGCGTGCGGGGCGCCGTACGCGCCGGTCAGCGCGCCCGCACCCGCCGCGCACCCCGTCACCAGCGCCGCCACGGCGAACGCGAGGCCTGCCGGGACGGACTCCGCGACCGCCGCGCCGAGTCCCTCCGGGCGCGCCGCCGGGACGCCCGTGCGGGACGCGAGGGTCAGGGCCAGGCGGGCCGTGACCGCCGACAGGGCCGCCGCGCACGCGCCGAGCGCCCAGCTCCGCCCGTACAGCGCGCTCAGCGCGGCGACCTGCGCCAGCAGCACGAACAGCAGCGTGATGACGCCGAACGGGCCGACGTCCGACTGCTTCATGATCCGCAGCGCGTCCTCGGCGGGCTTTCCGCTGCCCAGGCCGTCCGCCGTGTCGGCCAGCCCGTCCAGATGCAGTCCGCGCGTGAGCACCGCCGGTACCGCGGCCGTGGCGACCGCGGCGAGCAGCGGCCCCGAGCCGAGCAGGAGCAGGAGGCATCCGAGCGCCGCGGCGCACAGGCCCACGACCAGGCCGGCGAGCGGCGCGCACAGCATGCCGGTGCGCGCGGCGTCGCGGTCCCAGCGGGTCACCCGCACGGGGAGCACGGTCAGCGTGCCGAAGGCGAAACGCACGCCATGCAGAGCAGTCATCGCGCGAGAGTAGCCCGACGCCTGCGAAGCTGAATCGCCCATAACGCGCGAACCGGAAGCGGGTGGCATGGGTCACTGGTTCTACCGCAACTTCGTCGAGCCGGGAAAGCTCCCGATGCTGCTCGCGCTGGCCTCGTTCGTCCTCACGTTCCTGGTCACACGCACGGTGACCCGGATGATCCGCGCGGGCCGCGGGCCCTTCCGGAACGTGACTCCGGGCGGCATGCACATCCACCACGTCGTGCCCGGCGTCATCCTCATGGTGGTCGGCGGGTTCGTGTCCCTCGGCGGCGACCGCAGCAGCGTCACCGCCTGCGTGGGCGCCGTCGTGTTCGGGATCGGAGCGGGTCTCGTGCTCGACGAGTTCGCGCTGGTCCTCCACCTCGACGACGTCTACTGGACCGAACAGGGCCGCCAGAGCGTCGAGGTCGTCGTGCTCGCCGCGGCCCTCGCCCTCCTCGTGCTGGCCGGCTCCTCGCCCCTCGGCGTCAACGCGCTCACGCCCGACGAACGGCAGAACCGCGCCGTGCTGATCCTCACCCTGGCCGGCAACTTCCTCCTGGTCGTCGTCGCTCTCGTCAAGGGCAAGCTGCGGATGGCCCTGATCGGCGTCCTCATCCCCTTCGTCGCCCTGGTCGGCGCCGTACGGCTCGCCCGGCCCGGCTCACCGTGGGCCCGCCGCGTCTATCGCCGCCGGCCCCGCGCCCGCGCCAGGTCCGTGACGCGCGCCACCCGCCACGACCGGCGCTGGGGCGGAGTGCGCCGGCGGTTCCAGGACCTGGTCGGTGGCGCGCCCGACCGGCTGCCGACCCGCAGACGCTGACGGCGCCGCCGCAGCACCGCGTCCGCCCCGCACACCACCAGCACCGCGCCGATCGCCGCCAGGTGCTCCTTGCCCGCGAGGTTCGGCTTGACGATCACTTCGACGATCATCGCCACGACCACCAGACCCGCCGTGAACCACGCCCCGTAGCGGTGGCAGACGAACACCGCGAGGCCGACCACCGCCGCCGACGGCCCGGTGTCCACGATCCGCGCGTCCGAGGCGGGCAGCCCGAACGGCCCGTCCGGGCCCACCGCGACACCGATCCGCGCGTACGTCGTCCCGGCCAGCGTCGACACGTACGCGACGACCAGCGTGCGCCACCGCCCCAGACTCAGCTCCGCGATGCCGAACACCAGCAGGATCTGCGCCAGCGCACCCCATACGGGCAAATCCAGCGCCGGCACGAACAGCGACAGCGGTGTACGCAGCAGGGCGAGCCACAGCGGGTCCTCCGCCCGGACGAAGCCGATGTCGTGGACCAGCCGCAGGCCCCAGGGCCGGTGCTGGAGTACGTAGAAGAAGGCGGTGAGCCCGACGGAGACGAGGGTGAGCACGACCGCCCGCCACCGCCTGAGGGCAAGGGCGGTGCGGACCGTGGCGTACAGCGTGCCCCACTCACGGCGCGCGGCGGCGGCAACGGACGCCGTGCTCACCGGCCGCTCTCCGGATGCCGGCGGTGCAGCCGGTCGAGCAGTCGAGGGGCTCCCAGGAACCCCTCGGCGCGGGCGGCTGCGACGCCGATGCGCAGCAGATCGGCGCTTTTCTCGAAGAGCATGAATCGCGGCTCCCAGATCGGTCGGTACTTGGCGTTGGCCCGGTAGAGCGACTCGATCTGCCACCAGCGGGAGAAGAAGCCGAGCAGTGAACGCCACAGCCTCAGCACCGGTCCCGCACCGAGCTTCGAGCCCCGTTCGAAGACCGACCTGAACATCGCGAAGTTGAGCGACACCTGAGTGATCCCGATCTCTTCGGCACGCTGGAGGAGTTCGATGACCGTGAACTCCGTCAGTCCGTTCTCCGCCTCGCGGTCGCGCCGCATGAGATCCAGCGACAGCCCCTTCGGCCCCCAGGGAACGAAGCTCAGCAGAGCCTTGAGCTCGCCCTCGCCGTCCGTGCACTCGAGCATCACGCAACGCCCTTCCGCCGGGTCGCCGAGCCGCCCCAGCGCCATCGAGAACCCGCGTTCGGTGGCGCCGTCGCGCCACTCGTCGGCACGCCGCAGCAGCTCACGCATCTCCGGTTCGGGGATGTCCTCGTGACGGCGGATCCGCACCCGGTACCCGGCGCGCCGGACCCGGTTGTACGCCTGGCGCACGGTGCGCATCGCCCGGCCCTCCAGCATGCCGCTCTTTCCGGGGGCGCGACCCCCGGGTCCCCAGTCGCCGGTGTCGACGATCGCCTCGTCGCCGAGTTCCAGGGCGTCCATGCCGTGCCGTGCGTACACGGTGCCCGCCTCCTCGCCCGCTTCGATCACCGCCGGGATCCAGCCGTGCTCGCGTGCCTCGGCCAGCCAGGGGCCGATCGCGCCGGGCCACGCCTCCGGGTCGCCGATCGGGTCGCCCGACGCGAGCGAGACGCCGCCCACCACGCGGTACGCCACGGCCGCCTTGCCGGTCGGCGACCACACGACGGACTTGTCGCGGCGCAGCGCGAAATAGCCCAGGGAGTCCCGCTCGCCGTGCCGCTCCAGCAGGGTGCGCAGCCTCGCCTCGTCGTCCTCGGTGAGCGGGTCGACGGCCCGGAGCGAACGGAACGCGGCGTACAGCACGGCGAGCAGCAGCAGGGTGGACATGACGTTGATGACGACGTCCGCCCAGCCGGGCGTGACGATCGCCGGGAAGCGGTCGTCGTCGACGGCGACGGACACGAGCCGCATCGCGCCGTAGCGCCAGCGCTCCAGGAAGGTCGAACTCTGGGGGGAGGTGTTGGTGACGGTCACGAGACCGGTGGCCAGCAGGGAGGTGACCAGCAGTCCGCCGACGGCCACGGCCGCGGCCAGCCTCGGGTTGGAGCGGTCGCCCTTCGCGTAGAACTCGCGGCGGCCGAGCAACAGCGCGCCCATGAAGGCGGCGCTGAGCGTGAGGGAGACCCAGTTCTGGGCGTGCTGCCGGATGGCGGGGAAGGTCATCGCGACGGCGAACAGCAGCAGGAACACCCCGCAGAGCACGAGGTTCAGGATCCACGCCGCCCGTTTGCGGCGCCGCATGGTGACGGCCAGGAAAAGGGTGAACACGCCCGTGGCGAACCCGGCGGTGAGCAGGTAGGGGGTGAAGTGGTCGTCCGTGTTGTGGCGGCGCAGGTCCTGGCCGAAGGCCACCCACACGGCGCCCAGGAAGTTGAGGAACGTCACGGCCCGCAGGTACCAGACGGCGAATGCCGCGCTGCGCCGTGTGCGGTCGGTACTGCGCCCGGGCTCGTCACCGGACGTACGGACTTCTCCCATGAAACGGGATCATATGGGGCGCAACAGGTCATGACGGGCGGGCTGCGGCCGCCGTCCTGTCGGGCGGCCGCGTCCGCCGGACCGTCAGTCCGTCGCGCTCACGTCGTCGTTGCCGCCCGCCGCACCGGCCGTCTCGGCCTTTCGCTCGGGGAGCTCCGCCGCGAAGGCGGCGGCCGCCTGGACCAGGGGGAGCGCGAGGAGCGCACCCGTTCCCTCGCCGACGCTGACGCCGTGATCGAGCAGCGGGGTGAGCGCCAGCCGGTCCAGCGCCTTCGCCTGCGCCGGCTCGCCGCTGAGCTGACCCGCGAGCCACCAGTCCGGCGAACGGAACGCCGCGCGCTGGCCCACGAGACCGCACGCCGCCGCCACGACCCCGTCGAGGACGACGGGCATCCGGCGCACCGCGCACTGCAGGAGGAAACCGGTCATCGCCGCGAGGTCCGCCCCGCCGACGGTCGCGAGCAGCTCCAGCTGGTCGCCCAGCACCGGCCGCGCCCGGCGCAGCGCGTCGCGGATCGCCGCGCACTTGCGCATCCAGGCCAGGTCGTCGATCCCGGCCCCGCCGCGGCCGGTGACCACGGACGCGTCCGTGCCGCACAGCGCGGCGATCAGGGTGGCGGCGGCCGTCGTGCCACCGACGCTGAGGTCGCCGAGGACGACCAGGTCCGTGCCGGAGTCGGCCTCCTCGTCGGCGATGGCCATGCCGAGGCGTACGGCCTGCTCGGCCTCCTCGACGGTCAGCGCGTCCTCGATGTCGATACGTCCGCTGCCGCGCCGCACCCGGTGCTTGACGACGTCCTCGGGCAGCAGCCCCGGATCGCAGTCCAGTCCGGCGTCGACGACCCGCACCGGCACGCCGGAGCGGCGGGCCAGCACGGCGACGGGGCTCACGCCCTCCAGCACGGCCCGCACCAGCTCGTGCGCGGTCCCGTACTCCCGCCCGGACACCCCGAGTTCGGCGACGCCGTGGTCACCGGCGAACAGCACGGCGCGCGGCTGCTCGATGGCCCTGACGGGGACGGCGGCCTGCGCGGCCGCGAGCCACTCACCCAGCTCGTCGAGCCGCCCGAGCGAACCGGGCGGCACGACCAGCCGCTCCCGCCGTTCCTCGGCGTCGCGCCGGATGCCGCTGTCGGGGCGCTCGATCAGTTCGGAGAAGTCGTCGAGATTCAGCCTGCTCATTCGCCGAACAGTACCGTTTCCCCACCCCGCCCTTCCCCGCAACCGGGGGCTCCGCCCCCGGGCCTCGCGCCTCACGAGCCTGCTTCGCAGCCCGTCCGGCGCGCTTGAGTACACCACGCGCAGCGCGGCACGTCGTGCGAGGCGAAGCCGCG
The DNA here is from genome assembly GCF_040675505.1 of Streptomyces sp. NPDC049597. Classification (NCBI taxonomy): domain Bacteria; kingdom Bacillati; phylum Actinomycetota; class Actinomycetes; order Kitasatosporales; family Streptomycetaceae; genus Streptomyces; species Streptomyces sp. NPDC049597. The sequence goes on along the minus strand of NZ_JBFAOY010000001.1, from coordinate 102,096 downwards.
CCCGGCCCCCGGGCAGCCGGTGCCATTGCCTCCGCGTCGCCGGGGACCCCACCCCCACCCGCCACTCCGTCGACGGCGACCGAGGCGCCGGCTCCGGTCGGAGCCCGGTGACGGGAAGCAGGTCCCCGCCCAGGCCGCCGGGCCGTAGGGGGCGTTGAGGCGCGTGACGCGGGGGCGGAACCCCGGTTTCGGGAAGGGGCGGGGTGGGGGAAGGCCCGCCGGCGGCGCTGCCCCAGCCGCTTCGGCCCGCCCGGCGCCCCGGCAGCTCAGGTTCCGCTGGGGGTCATGCCCCCTGGCGTCGCCGGGGCCCCCGCCCGCCACTCCGTCGACGGCGACCGAGGCGCCGGGTCCGGGCGGAGCCCGGTGACGGGAAGCAGGTCCCCGCCCAGGCCGCCGGGCCTGGGGGGTTGAGGCGCGTGACGCGGGGGCGGAGCCCGAACACCGCGCGAAGCGCGGTACCGGGTCCGGGGCGGAGCCTCGGTTTCGGGAAGGGGCGGGGTGGGGGAAGGCCCGCCGGCGGCGCTGCCCCAGCCGCTTCGGCCCGTCGGCACCCCGGCAGCTCAGGTTCCGCTGGGGGTCATGCCCCCTGGCGTCGCCGGGGCCACTCCCCCGGCCGCCAGGCCTCGGCGGGACCCAGGTGCCAGGTCCGGGGCGGAGCCCGGCAGGACCGCCCCCACCCGCGACGCGCCCCGCCTCAGCCCCGCAAGGGCAGCGCCTGCCCCGCCACCACCAGCAGCACGTGCTCGCACTCCTCGGCGAACGCCGCGTTCAGGCGGCCCAGTTCGTCGCGGAAGCGGCGGCCCGACGCCGTCGCCGGGACCACGCCCGAGCCGACCTCGTTCGTGACCGCCACCACCGTCCGGCTCGTCTCCCGCACCGCGGCGACCAGTTCGGCCGTCCGCGCGCGCAGCGTCCGCTCGCCGTGCGCCGCCCATTGCTCGTCGTCCCACGCCCCCGCCCGGTCCATCGCGTCGGTCAGCCACAGCGACAGACAGTCGATCAGCAGCGGCGGCCCGTCCTCGCCGAGGAGCGGCGCCAGGTCGCACGTCTCGGTCGTCCGCCACGAACCCGGACGCCGCTCGCGGTGCGCGGCCACCCGCGCCGCCCACTCGGGGTCACCTTCGCGGCGCCCGCCGGTCGCGACGTAGAGCACGTCCGGGAACGCCTCCAGCCGCCGCTCGGCCTCCAGCGACTTGCCCGAACGTGCCCCGCCCGTCACCAGTGTGCGCCGGGGCACGTCCGGGACGGCGTGGTACTCGCCGACGATCAGCGTCGTCCCGTCCGGCACCGCCCGCGCCCCCGCGGCCGCCAGCCGCCGCGCCAGCTCGGGACCGCCGGGTACGTCGTGGTCCAGGTGCACGGCGATCACGTCGGTCGTGGAGCCGATCGCCCCGGCGGCCCGCAGCCGCGCCACCGCGTCGGGCCGCCCCATGACATCGGCGACGACCATCTCGTACGCCGCCAGCCCCTCGGCCAGACCGGCCGGAGCCGCACCCGGCGGAAGGTACAGCAGCCGCTCGCCCTCCGGTGACGTCACCTCGTATCCGGTGCCGGGATGGTCCACCGACACCGCCCGCACCCGGTGACCGCTGATCAGCGTCAGTTCCCGCCCGTCCGGGACCCGGCCGGCCGACGGCAGCCCGGCCGGGAGATCGACGGCCGGCCCGTCGTGCGGGTGGGTCAGCAGCACCTGGCGTACGCCGACGAGCGAATGCCCCGCCCGCGCGGCCGCCAGCGCGGCGCCCGGTGTGAGGTCGAGCAGCAGCGCGCCGTCCACGAGCAGCGCGGTGGCGGCGCGCGCCTCGGCGCCGCGAGCGGTCGCGCAGACGGCACACGGGCAGTCGGGACGGGGGAGTCCGGCGGGCGCGCCGGTGCCGAGCAGAGTCAGTTCCACGTCCCTGATCCTCCCGCGTCCCCCCGGCGGGTGCGCGCCCGGCTACGCTGCGGGCAGCAAACCGATCAGCTGCCAGGACCCGGAGGCGCACATGGCATGGACGTGGCGGTTCGAGAAGTCCGACGGTACGGAGGTGCAGCCGGCCGTGGAGCCGGAGGAGTTCACCACCCAGGGCGACGCCGAGTCGTGGATCGGTGAGCACTGGAAGGAGCTCCAGGAGGGCGGGGCGGACCAGGTGGTGCTGTCGGAGGACGGGTCGAAGATCTACGGCCCGATGAGCCTCCACGCGTCGTAGCCCCGGCGGACGGCGCTCCGGGCCACGCCGAGGGCGTGGCCCGGCCCGTACCCCGCCGGGAATCGCGCGACCCCAGGGCGGCGACGGACCCGGCGCGACGGCCCCGGGCTGACGTCACAGCTCGCCCAGCGTGACCTCCGCCGTGCGCCGCGACCCGCCCCGTTCGTACGTCACCGTCACCTTGTCGCCCGGCTGCCGCGGGGCCAGCGCCTCCGCGAGCGACGTGATGGTCGTGATCTCCTCGTTCCCGACCCGGGTGATGATGTCGCCTGCCCGCAGCCCCGCCTCTTCCGCCGCACCGCCCGCCACGACCTCGACCACCGCCACACCGGAGGGGGTGTAGTCGTCGTCGAGGACCGTACGGCCCGTGATGCCGAGTGCGGCCCGGCCCGAGTCCGTGACCCGGCCCGTCCTGATGATCTGGTCGGCCACCGTGCGCACCATCGAGACCGGGATGGCGAAGCCGATGCCGGGCGCCTGCCCCTCGCCCAGCGCGGGGTCCGTCGCGGCGAGCGTCGGGATGCCGATGACCTCGCTCTCCATGTTGACCAGCGCGCCCCCGCTGTTGCCCGGGTTGATCGCGGCCGAGGTCTGCACCATGTTGGCGATCGTCGCCCCGGTCCCGCCGGCCGGGTCGGTCTCGCTCACCGTCCGGCCGACGCCCGAGACGATGCCCTGCGTGACGCTGCTGGACAGACCCAGGGGCGAGCCCATGGCCAGCACGATGTGCCCGACCTGGACGGTGGAGGAGTCCCCGAACTTCGCCGCCTTCAGACCGTCGGGCACGGACTGAAGGCGGATGACCGCGAGATCCTGTTCCGGGTACGAGAAGACCAGCCGCGCCGTCGTCGGCGCCTCTCCCGTGGCCAGCGTCACCCGGAACGACCGGGCGTCGCCCACCACATGCGCGTTGGTGACGATGTGTCCCTTGTCGTCGTAGACGACCCCGGAGCCGAGGCGCTCTGCGGCCTCGATCTGCACGACCGACGGGAGCACGTTCTCGATGACGGCCAGGTAGTCGTCCTCCAGCTCGTTCGCGGCCGTCGGCGCCATGGCGTGCGCCTCCTCCCGGGCCGACGGCTCGGACCGCTGCGGCGGTGACGCCTGCGAGCAGCCGACGACGAGCGCGGCCGCGCAGAGCACGGCCGCTGCGGGCACCGGAAGGCGGCGTGGCGGACGGCGGCGCGGGGAGCGGCTCATGCCCGGAGTATCCCTTTTGCCCCTCCGGGGCTGCCTGCCGGGAGCCGCCGATCAGGGGCCGGACGGGCCGCGCAGCCAAGGGCCTGCGGCGGGGGGCCCGCGTCGCCAAGGGCCCGCGGCGGGAGGGCCCGCGGGCCCGCTGGAGACCCGTCGCCCTCAGGCCCGCCACCGTCGCCCTAGGCCCGCCGCACTCCGCACAGGTGCAGCAGCGCCGCCACCCTCCGGTACGGGTCGACGCGCCCCGCCCGCTCCTCCGCGGCGAGCAGCTGCTGGAGCTCCTCCGCCGGGGGCAGCTCGACGTCGTTGCCGACGTTGTCCGTGAAGACCCGCACCCCGTACCACGCGTGCAGCGGAGCGTTGATCCCCTCGAGCGTCTCCGTCAGCGCCGCCAGCCGGTCGGCCCGTACGGTCAGCCCGAGCCGGTTCGTGTACATGTCCGTGTCGAACGCGGCCCTGGCCGCCGGCCAGTCGCCGGCCAGCCCCGGCCGCATCGCCAGCGCGTCGCCGTTGCGCACGAGCAGGGACAGCAGTCCGCCCGGCGCCAGCATCCGCGCCAGGCCGGCGAGCATCGCGTCCGCGTCGGCGACGTACATGAGCACCCCGTGGCACAGCACCACGTCGAAGCTGCCCGGCAGGAAGTGGACGCCGGTGTCGCGCCCGTCGCCCTCGATCAGCCGGACCCGCTCGCGGATCCCGGCAGGTTCACCGGCGAGCGCGTCACGCGCCGCCTTCAGCATGACCGGGTCGGACTCCAGGCCCGTGACCGCGTGCCCGGCCCGCGCCAGCCGCAGTGCCTGCGTGCCCTGGCCCATGCCCACGTCGAGCACCCGCAGCCGCTGCCCGACCGGGTAGCGGCCGGAGATCTGCTCCTCCAGCTGACGGGCGACGAGCTCCTGGCGCACGGTGTTGCGCAGTCCGCCCGCACCCGCGAGCCACTCGGCCGACGCCCCCGTGAAACCCGCGGGCTCGGCGGAGTGCGACCTCAGGGCCGCTCTCCGCGCTTGACCTGCGGCTTGGGGAGGCGCAGCCGGCGCATCTGGAGCGTACGCATCAGGCCGTACGCGACAGCGCCGCGCTTCGGCTCGTTCGGGAAGCGCTCACGCAGTTGCTTCTTGAGCCGGATCGCCAGACCGATGGAGTCGATGACGATCAGCACGATCACGCCGAGCCACAGCAGCAGGGCGATGTTCTGCAACTGGGCGACCCGGATCATGCTCAGCACGAGGATCACCACCGCGAGCGGCAGGAAGAACTCGGCGATGCAGAAGCGGGAGTCGACGAAGTCGCGCACGAAGCGCCGCACCGGGCCCTTGTCGCGGGCGGGCAGATAGCGCTCGTCACCGCTGGCGAGGGCCTCGCGCTGCCTGGCCAGGTCCGCACGGCGGGCCTCACGCTGGCGCTTCATCGCCTCCTTGCGGTCCAGCGGTGGACTGGACGCACGGCGGCGCTGGCCCTGGGCCTCACTGCGCTTCGGCGTCGGGCGGCCCTTGGGGGCCTCGGGGTCGCGGGGCTGCTTGGAGAGGTCCGCCGTCACCTTTTCGGTGGGGGCCTTCTCGTCCTTGGAACGGCTACGGAACACAAAGCCCAAGGGTACGGGGTGCCAGGCATGGACCCCACCCCGGCGGGGAACGATCCCGCAACGGCATGCGTCCGTAAAGGACACAAGCACCACAGAGCGGACGGCGCGTGACGGGCCCCTGACGATCACCTACTCCCTGGGCCGGATCGGAGCCGTCCGCAGTCGTCCTTGGGGAGGAGCGCATCCGCACTCGAACAGTGCGGTAATGGATGCAGGGCCCGTACTGTGGGTTCTGTTGGAGTGGTGAAGCCGAGTCCGTCAGAAGGGGGCGCGCGAAGCCCATGAGCGGTGTCATGAAGCGTATGGGGATGATCTTCCGCGCGAAGGCGAACAAGGCCCTTGACCGGGCCGAGGATCCGCGCGAAACCCTCGATTACTCGTACCAGAAGCAGCTGGAGCTGCTGCAGAAGGTCCGCCGCGGAGTCGCGGACGTCGCCACCTCCCGCAAGCGCCTCGAGCTCCAGCTCAACCAGCTCCAGGGCCAGTCCGCCAAGCTGGAGGACCAGGGCCGCAAGGCGCTGGCGCTGGGCCGCGAGGACCTGGCGCGCGAGGCGCTCTCCCGCCGCGCGGCGCTCCAGCAGCAGGTGACCGACCTGGAGACCCAGCACCAGACGCTGCAGGGCGAGGAGGAGAAGCTCACGCTCGCCGCGCAGCGGCTGCAGGCCAAGGTCGACGCCTTCCGCACGAAGAAGGAGACGATCAAGGCGACGTACACCGCGGCCCAGGCGCAGACGCGGATCGCCGAGTCCTTCTCCGGCATCTCGGAGGAGATGAGCGACGTCGGCGTCGCCATCCAGCGGGCCGAGGACAAGACCGCGCAGCTCCAGGCGAGGGCGGGTGCGATCGACGAGCTGCTCGCCTCCGGCGCCCTCGACGATCAGTCGGGCCTGGCGAAGGACGACATCCAGGCCGAGCTCGACCGCCTCTCCGGCGGCACGGACGTCGAGCTGGAGCTCCAGCGCATGAAGGCCGAGCTGGCCGGCGGCCCGGCCCAGCAGCAGGCGATCGAGGGCGGCGCGGGCCGTCAGGACGCGGCGCAGCAGCAGAGCACCCCGAAGTTCGACAAGCAGTAGTCCCACACGAGACGAGGACTCGTCATGATCGTACGGATCATGGGGGAGGGACAGCGGGAGGTGGCGGACAGCCACTTCCCGGAGCTGAACAAGCTCGACGACGAGCTGCTCGCGGAGATGGAGAGCGGGGACGGCACCGGCTTCCGCCGGACGCTGCACGCGCTGCTCGAAAAGGTCCGCGAACTCGGCGAGCCGCTGCCCGACGCTTCCCTGGAGCCGTCCGAGCTGATCCTTCCCGCGCCGGACGCGACGCTGGAGGAGGTCCGGGAGCTGCTGGGCGAGGACGGTCTGATCCCCGCGGCCCCGGAAACGGAGTCCCCCCGCACGGCCCCCTCCGACGACCCGACCCCGGTGGAGCCCCCGGACTGACGGGCTCCGGGCCCCGTACCACCCGTCGTGCGGTGTGGGGCGCCCGGGGCGGAGCCCTGGGTGACGGATCCGGACACCCCGTAACGTAGCCGGACGTGACCTCACTCGCCGACCGGGCCCTGCGGACCCAGCGCTGGCTGCGCGACCACCCCCTGGCGTTCGACGCCGCGCTCGCGGTCGCCGTGCTCGCCTGCATGGTCACGGGGTCCTTCGCCGACCCGCACGGCCCCCACGGCCCCACCTTCGGCACCCGCACCCCCGAGGTCCGCAGCGCCGTCCTGATGGTCGTCGCCGCGGGAGCCCTCGTCTTCCGGCGGCGCGAGCCGATGGCCGTGCTCGGCGTGACCGGTCTCGTGTCCGTCGTCGAGCTCGTGGCCGGCGATCCCGCCGCGCCCGTCGCGATGAGCGCCGTCATCGCCCTCTACACGGTCGCGTCCACCACGGACCGGCCCACGACCTGGCGCGTGGGGCTGCTGACGATGGCCGTGCTGACCGGCGCCGCGATGTCCTTCGGCTCCACGCCCTGGTACACCCAGGAGAACCTCGGCATCTTCGCCTGGACCGGCATGGCGGCCGCCGCGGGGGACGCGGTCCGCAGCCGCCGCGCCTTCGTGGACGCCATACGGGAGAGAGCCGAGCGCGCCGAGCGGACCCGCGAGGAGGAGGCCGGACGCCGCGTCGCCGAGGAGCGGCTGCGCATCGCCCGCGACCTGCACGACGTCGTCGCCCACCACATCGCCCTGGTCAACGTGCAGGCCGGTGTCGCCGCCCATGTCATGGACAAGCGGCCCGACCAGGCCAAGGAGGCCCTCGCCCACGTCCGTGAGGCGAGCCGCTCCGCGCTCAACGAACTGCGCGCCACCGTCGGCCTGCTGCGCCAGTCCGGCGACCCCGAGGCGCCCACCGAACCGGCCCCCGGTCTCGCCGTCCTCGACGAACTGGTCGCCACCTTCCGCCAGGCCGGACTGCCCGTCGAGGTCGCCCGGGCCGACGACGGCGTCACACCGCCCGCGGCCGTCGACCTCGCCGCGTACCGGATCATCCAGGAGTCGCTGACCAATGTGCGCAAGCACGCGGGCCCGGAGGCCAGGGCCGAGGTGAGCGTGGTGCGCGTCGGCTCCACGCTGGAGGTGACCGTCATCGACAACGGCGTCGACGGGCAGGCCCCCTCGGACGGCGGCGGCCACGGACTGATCGGCATGCGTGAACGGGTCGCCGCCCTCGGTGGCGTGCTGACCGCGGGCCCCCGCTACGGCGGCGGCTTCCGGGTGCAGGCGATACTGCCCCTGCATGCGCGGGCGGCCCGCGCGGGGGAGGACCGATGAGCATCCGGGTGCTGCTGGCCGACGACCAGACGCTGCTGCGCAGCGCGTTCAGGATCCTCGTGGACTCCGAGCCGGACATGGAGGTCGTCGCCGAGGCGGCCGACGGCGCGGAGGCCGTCGCCCTCACGCGTTCCGCGCGCGCCGACGTCGTCCTCATGGACATCCGCATGCCCGGCACGGACGGGCTCGCCGCGACCCGCATGATCAGCGCGGACCCCGACCTGTCGCACGTACGGGTGGTGATGCTGACGACGTTCGAGGTCGACGAGTACGTCGTGCAGTCGCTGCGCGCCGGCGCCTCGGGTTTCCTCGGCAAGGGCGCCGAGCCCGAGGAGCTGCTGAACGCGATCCGCGTCGCCGCCGCCGGAGACGCGCTGCTGTCCCCGGCGGCGACCAAAGGACTGATCGCGACGTTCCTCGCCCAGGGCGGCCGTTCCGACGGCCCGTCCGAGCCCGGCGCGTACTCCGAGCGGCTGTCCGCCCTCACCGGCCGCGAGCGCGAGGTGCTGGTGCTCGTCGCCGGCGGGCACTCCAACGACGAGATCGCCGACCGTCTCGAGGTCAGCCCGCTCACCGTCAAGACCCACGTGAACCGGGCCATGGCGAAGCTCGGCGCCCGCGACCGGGCCCAGCTGGTGGTCACGGCGTACGAGTCCGGACTGGTGCGTCCGAGGGCGGAGTAGCCCGCCCGTCGCCCCGGACGGGGCCGCGGCGACGCCCTGGACCGGACGGACCGGACATACGCCGAGGGGCGCTCCGCCTTCCGGCGGGGCGCCCCTCGGCGTACGGGCGAACGGCTACGGCAGCGCGAGCATCCGCTCCAGCGCCAGCTTCGCGAAGCTCTCCGTCTCCTTGTCGACCTGGATGCGGTTGACCAGGTTCCCCTCGGCCAGCGACTCCAGCGCCCACACCAGATGCGGCAGGTCGATGCGGTTCATCGTGGAGCAGAAGCAGACCGTCTTGTCGAGGAAGACGATCTCCTTTCCCTCGTCCGCGAAACGATTCGCCAGACGACGGACCAGGTTCAGCTCCGTGCCGATCGCCCACTTCGAGCCCGCCGGGGCCGCCTCCAGCGTCTTGATGATGTACTCGGTCGAGCCCACGTAGTCCGCGGCCGCGACGACCTCGTGCTTGCACTCGGGGTGCACCAGCACGTTCACCCCGGGGATCCGCTCGCGCACGTCGTCGACCGAGTCCAGCGAGAAGCGGCCGTGCACCGAGCAGTGCCCGCGCCACAGGATCATCTTCGCGTCGCGCAGCTGCTCGACCGTGAGCCCGCCGTTCGGCTTGTGCGGGTTGTAGACCACGCAGTCGTCCAGGGACATCCCCATGTCGCGGACGGCGGTGTTGCGGCCCAGGTGCTGGTCGGGCAGGAAGAGGACCTTCTCGCCCTGCTCGAAGGCCCAGTCCAGCGCCCGCTTCGCGTTCGACGACGTACAGATCGTGCCGCCGTGCTTGCCGGTGAACGCCTTGATGTCGGCCGAGGAGTTCATGTACGACACGGGAACGACCTGCTCGGCGATGCCCGCCTCCGTCAGCACGTCCCAGCACTCGGCGACCTGCTCGGCCGTGGCCATGTCGGCCATCGAGCAGCCGGCCGCGAGGTCGGGCAGCACGACCTTCTGGTCGTCGGTGGTCAGGATGTCCGCCGACTCGGCCATGAAGTGCACACCGCAGAAGACGATGTACTCGGCCTCCGGCCGCGCCGCGGCGTCCTTGGCCAGCTTGAAGGAGTCACCGGTGACGTCCGCGAACTGGATGACCTCGTCACGCTGGTAGTGGTGCCCGAGGACGAAGACCTTGCTGCCGAGCTTCTCCTTGGCCGCGCGGGCGCGCTCCACCAGGTCCGGGTCGGACGGCGAGGGCAGGTCGCCGGGGCACTCGACACCGCGCTCGCTGCGGGGGTCGGCCTCGCGGCCGAGCAGCAGAAGGGCGAGCGGCGTCGGCTGGACGTCGAGCTCGGGGCGGGTTGGGGCGGTGGTCACGACACGCACCCTTTCTTCGTCTGACAGAGGGCCTTCTCGTCTATTTGACGCTATCTATCATAACCGGTTCACGTCACTTTGACGATGGCCATAGCGTCGATGTGACGCATCCCCTCTCCACAGGTCGGTGCCTTGCGCCGACCAGGTGTGCGAGCATGAAAGGGAAAGACTAGGGCTCACCCGGAATGAATCCGGGACCCGGCCGGTTGCACCCGTCGGCAAGCAGGCTCCGTACTACCCGGGAGAGAAGCAGATGTCCGTATCGGACGAGACCACCAGCGTGAGCGACGGCATCCTCCTGTCCGACGCCGCCGCGGCCAAGGTCAAGGCCCTGCTGGACCAGGAAGGCCGTGACGATCTGGCGCTGCGCGTCGCTGTTCAGCCCGGCGGCTGCTCCGGTCTGCGCTACCAGCTGTTCTTCGACGAGCGTTCGCTCGACGGCGACGTCGTCAAGGACTTCGGCGGCGTCAAGGTCGTCACCGACCGCATGAGCGCCCCGTACCTGGGCGGTGCGTCGATCGACTTCGTCGACACCATCGAGAAGCAGGGCTTCACGATCGACAATCCGAACGCGACGGGCTCCTGCGCCTGCGGCGACTCGTTCAGCTGAGACATCCCGTCCTCGCTCGGCGAAAGGCGGCGGCTCCGATTCCGGGACCGCCGCCTTCGCCGTACGCGGGCCGTGCCTCCTGTCGCGGCTATCCCTTCCGGGGCAGCGCCTTGCCCGTGCTCGCGTCCACGACCTTCCGGTCGTCGAGGGGCGCGTCCAGCGTCACCGACTCCGTCAGCTCCTTGGCCATGGCGATGCACACCCGGTCGGGGTCCGGACGCGGCTCGACGATCTCGACCCGCACCTCGTCGGCGCTCTCGGTCGCCCGCGCCTCGTAGTCGCTGCACACCCCGCCCCAGAACGTCACCTTCAGCGTCCTGCCCTCGGCGCTGTACGAGATGGCAGGCGGTGACGGGACCTTCGTCTCCGGGTCGCTCGGCGTGACGTCCTTCTGCGGCGGCTCCGCGGGCTTGAGATACGCCGGCTCCACCGCGGGATGCGTGACCGTGAACGGCTCGGCCTGGCCCTTGGCCGTCACCTGGAACAGCCAGGACGGCACCAGCGCCTGCCGCCCGTCCACGTACTGCGCCGCCAGACCGAAGACGGCCTTCTCGATCGTCAGCTCCTCCGGCGCGGGGGTGCCGGCCGCCGGATCGCACGGAGCGTCGGGCCGCTCGCCCGTGCGGACGTCGTCCTTGTGCGGTACGGGCGTCGCGCAGCCGCCGATGCCGACCGGCCCGCCGCCCTTCCCGGCCTCGTTGAGCGCCTTCACCGCCTCGTCGGCGGAGATCACCGGATAGGTGTGGGACTTCACGGGCTTCTTCAGCTGCCCGCTGCCGCCCACGACCTGACCGTCCGCGCCGACCTGGATGCCGGTGGTCCAGCCGTACGTGGGCAGGCCTCCCACCACCGGGTCCGCGTTCACCACCCGTACCGCGCCCATCAGCTGGCGGGCGTCGAGCTTCGCGTCGTCCTGGCCGGCCGCGGCCAGCACCGGCGCCGCCGCCTTCTTCGCCGCCGCCTCGTCGACCGCCGGTCCGGGCTCGCCCCGCGCGACGGAACCGCCTGCCGGACAGTCCTTGCCCTTCGGGCAGTCGTCGCCTCCGGGCGCGGCCCCGTAGCGGGCGAAGGTCCAGGTGCCCGGAGCGTCCTTGTTCACCTGGAGGAGGGGGCCCGCGCCGTCCTTGTCTGACCCGGTCTTCCAGACCGCACCGGCCGACCGCGGGGGACCCGCCACACCGAGCGCCTTCGCCAGCCGCGCGATCTCGGCCTCCGTCACCGAGCCGGCCGCCCGGTGCACGGCCGCCCGCTCGGGCCCCTCGGGCAGGTCGCCCGCGGCGCGGTAGACCACGCCGCCGCCGTTCGGGTCGGGCTCGCCGGGAGCGATGGAGCCCGCACCGCCGTCGACGCTCCCCGGCATGTCCAGGGAGAGCAGCGGAGCGGGTCCGCCCTTGCCGGCGTCGCTCCCGGCGTCCGCCGCCGTGTCGCTGCCGCTGCCCACGCCGGTGGTCGCGACGTACGCCCCGCCTCCCCCGGCGACCAGCACTGCCGCCGCCACGGAGGCGACGACGAGGGGGGAACGCCGGTGGCGGGGGCTGTCGTGCGTCTTGTCCGTGCTGCTCACCGCATCGCTCCTTGTCTCGTGCCTCCTGCTGCGGAGGGCACGGATGGGACGGAGCGGGGGAGCGTGTGGTTCCCTCGCGTCGCCCGGCCGGGTCGCCGGATCAGTCGCCGTAGTCGGACATCGCGTCCAGGAGCCGGGCGGATGCGGGAGGCACCACGACCCCGTGGATGAGCGAGTGGTGCACGGGCGCGGGCGCCTTCACCGCGGGGACGACCCAGTGCGGTGCCATGCGCGCGCAGTCACCGCGCAGCTGGTCGAGACTCATCTCGGACTCCCGCGACTCGCGCGCGGCGATGTGCTTGGTCATAGCGGCACCGTACGCACCGGGGACTGACGGAAAAAAGCCCTACTATCGGGTAGTTTCCGCCCAGGGAACGGGTCCGGGACCCGGTAGCGTGGACTGTCACTGCCAACCCGCCCCAGGAGCGCCTCACCGTGCGTATCGCAGTCACCGGCTCCATCGCCACCGATCACCTCATGACCTTCCCCGGCCGCTTCGCCGACCAGTTCGTCGCGGACCAGCTGCACACGGTCTCCCTGTCCTTCCTCGTCGACAACCTCGATGTGCGCAGGGGCGGTGTCGGGGCGAACATCTGCTTCGGCATGGGCCAGCTGGGCACCGGGCCGATCCTGGTCGGCGCGGCCGGCTCGGACTTCGACGAGTACCGCGCCTGGCTCGACCGCCACGGCGTGGACACCGCCTCGGTGCGCATCTCCGAGGTCCTGCACACCGCCCGCTTCGTGTGCACCACGGACGCCGACCACAACCAGATCGGCTCCTTCTACACGGGCGCGATGAGCGAGGCGCGCCAGATCGAGCTCAAGTCCGTGGCCGACCGGGTGGGCGGCCTGGACCTGGTCCTGATCGGCGCGGACGACCCGGAGGCGATGCTGCGCCACACGGAGGAGTGCCGCTCCCGCGCCATCCCGTTCGCCGCGGACTTCTCGCAGCAGATCGCGCGCATGGACGGCGACGAGATCCGGATACTGCTGGACGGTGCCGCGTACCTGTTCTCCAACGAGTACGAGAAGGGCCTCATCGAGTCCAAGACCGGCTGGACCGACGCGGAGATCCTGGCGAGGGTCGGCCACCGCGTCACCACGCTCGGCTCCCGGGGCGTCCGCATCGAGGCGGCGGGCGAGGAGACGATCGAGGTCGGCTGCCCGGAGGAGGACGCCAAGGTCGACCCGACGGGCGTGGGCGACGCGTTCAGGGCCGGCTTCCTGTCGGGCCTGTCGTGGGGTGTGGACCACGAGCGGGCGGCGCAGGTGGGCTGCATGCTGGCGACGCTGGTGATCGAGACGCTGGGCACGCAGGAGTACACGCTGCGGCGCGCGCACTTCATGGAGCGCTTCACCAAGGCGTACGGCGACGAGGCGGCCTCCGAGGTCCACGCCCACCTGTCCTGACCCCCGCGAGGCGCTGCCCACCGGTCCTGACCGCTGGGCGGCGCGCCGACGAGTCGCGCCGCCGCGCAAAGACCTATGCGCGGCGGCGCACCACGTACGCCACCCCCACCTCCGCCTCCCGTTCCCCCACGTACTCCTGGCCCCGCATCCCGCACCACGCCGGGATGTCCAGCCGGGCCGCCTCGTCGTCCGAGAGCACCGTCACCGTCGCGCCGACCGGCACGTCGCCGATCACCTTCGCCAGCTCGATGACCGGGACGGGGCACCTCCTGCCCAGCGCGTCCACGACGAGCGACGCGTGGGAGCCGGACGGCTCCGCCGAGGGCGCCGGCGCGCCGAGCCGCTCGCGGACCGACGACACCACCCCCGGCAGCACCTCCAGGAAGCCGTCCACCTCCTCGGAGGTCGTACCGAGCGGAAGCGACACCCGGACGTTCCCCTCCGACAGCGCTCCCATCGCCCGCAGCACATGGCTCGGCGTCAGCGTGCTGCTGGTGCACGACGAACCGGACGACACCGAGTAGCCCGCACGGTCCAGCTCGTGCAGCACTGTCTCTCCGTCGACATAGAGACAGGAGAAGGTCACCAGATGGGGGAGCCGCCGCACCGGGTCGCCGACCACCTCCACGTCGGGCACGAGCTCCGGCACCCGGGTGCGGATCAGGTCCACCAGGGCCCGCAGGCGTACGGCCTGCTCCGCCGCCTCCGCACGGACCGCGCGCAGCGACGCCGCCGCCGCCACGATCGCCGGGATGTTCTGGAAGCCCGGCGCGCGCCCCGACTCCCGCTCGTCGACGGGACCTTGCGGGGCGAACCGGACACCCTTGCGCACCGCGAGCAGCCCGACCCCCGCCGGACCGCCCCACTTGTGCGCGCTCGCGGCCAGCAGCGACCAGTCGCCCTCCACCGGCCCCCACGGCAGGGACTGCGCCGCGTCCACCAGCAGCGGCACGCCCGCCTCCCGGCAGGCGGCGGCCACCGCGCCGACCGGCTGCTCGGTGCCCACCTCGTGGTTGGCGGACTGGAGACAGGCCAGGGCCGTCCCGGTGCCGAGGGCGGCGGCGAACTCGTCGGCGGACACCGAGCCGAGCCGGTCCACCCCCACCTCCGTCACCGACCCGCCGGCCGACTCCCACGAGGCCGCCGCGTGCAGCACGGCGGAGTGCTCGACGGAGGACACCACGAGGTGGCGGCCGACACGCCGACGCGCGGCGAGCGCGCCCGAGATCCCCGAGTGAAGGGCGTGCGTGCCCGAAGGAGTGAAGACGATCTCGTCCGGGCGGCAGCCGACGGCCTCCGCGGCCGCCTCCCGGGCGGCGTCCAGGAGCAGTCTCGCCCGCCGCCCCTCGCGGTAGAGCCGGGCCGGGTCGGCCCAGCCCTCGTCGAGCGAGGCCTGCAGGGCCTGACGTGCGACGGGGTGCAGGGGAGCGGAGGAAGCGGCATCGAAGTAGGGCACGTCCTCACGCTAACTCCGGACAGGAAAGGGAGCGTCAGATGGGGGTCGGAGCGGTGCATTCCGGGCCTCGGGACCCGGCTTTCCATCCCTTCGGGGTGCCGGACGGCGCGTTGGGCACCCTCCCCGCGCGACCCCAAATGGCGTCCAGTAGGGTTTGGTCCGCATAAACATCCAAACCCCTGCCCGCGTCAGGGCCGGCGACCGACCAGCGAGACGGCCGCAGCCGGTCGCGCGGGCCGAGACTCTCGGGAAGGCGCTACGTGAGTCCCAACGGCTCCGACCTCCCCCGCAGCCAAGGCGCGGGTGGTACCCCCACGTCGCGGCGCCCGATGCGGCGGAAGCTGCCGCAGGTGCTGACTGCGGGCCTGATCCTGGCTACCGCCTCCGGTTGTTCCTACAACTGGGAGGACTTCCCCCGGCTGGGCATGCCCACCCCGGTGACGGAGGAGGCCCCGCGGATCCTCTCCCTCTGGCAGGGCTCGTGGGCGGCAGCGCTCGCCACGGGTGTGCTGGTGTGGGGTCTGATCCTGTGGAGCATGTTCTTCCACCGGCGCAGCCGCACCAAGGTGGAGGTCCCTCCGCAGACCCGGTACAACATGCCCATCGAGGCGCTGTACACCGTGGTCCCGATCATCATCGTTTCGGTGCTCTTCTACTTCACCGCGCGTGACGAGTCGAAGCTGCTCGCCCTCTCGGAAAAGCCCGCCCACACCATCAACGTGGTCGGCTACCAGTGGAGCTGGGGCTTCAACTACATCGAGAACGTCGACGGCGACGCCAAGACCGGAGTCGAGGTCCCCAAGGAACTCGACGCCGTTCCGGACAAGTACCAGGAGAGCTTCCCCGAGGGTGCCGAGGGCGTCTACGACGCCGGCATCCCCGGCACCCGGAACCCGCAGACGGGCAACCCGGGCCCGACGCTGTGGCTCCCCGAGGGAGAGAAGGTCCGGTTCGTCCTGACCTCTCGCGACGTCATCCACTCCTTCTGGGTGGTCCCCTTCCTGTTCAAGCAGGACGTCATCCCCGGCCACACCAACGTCTTCGAGGTCACCCCGAACCGGGAGGGCACCTTCCTGGGCAAGTGCGCCGAGCTCTGCGGCGTGGACCACTCCCGGATGCTCTTCAACGTCAAGGTCGTCTCCCCGGAGCGCTACCAGCAGCACCTGAAGGAGCTTGCCGAGAAGGGGCAGACCGGCTTCATCCCGTCGGGCATTGAGCAGACGGACCCGGCCAGGAATGCGGAGAAGAACCAACTGTGAGCATCCTCAACGAACCCCAGGGTGCCGCCGCGGCAGATGAAGACTCGTACGAGAACGAGCTGCCGGTCCGGCGCAAGCAGCCCGGCAACGTCGTCGTGAAGTGGCTGACGACCACCGACCACAAGACGATCGGCACGCTGTACCTCGTCACCTCGTTCGTCTTCTTCTGCATCGGTGGCCTGATGGCGCTCTTCATGCGCGCCGAACTGGCCCGTCCCGGCACGCAGATCATGTCGAACGAGCAGTTCAACCAGGCGTTCACGATGCACGGCACGATCATGCTGCTGATGTTCGCGACGCCGCTGTTCGCCGGATTCGCGAACTGGATCATGCCGCTGCAGATCGGCGCGCCCGACGTGGCGTTCCCGCGGCTGAACATGTTCGCGTACTGGCTGTACCTCTTCGGCTCGCTGATCGCGGTGGCCGGCTTCCTCACCCCCCAGGGTGCGGCCGACTTCGGCTGGTTCGCCTACTCCCCGCTGTCGGACGCCGTCCGCTCGCCGGGTGTCGGCGCCGACATGTGGATCATGGGTCTGGCCTTCTCCGGTTTCGGCACGATCCTCGGCTCGGTCAACTTCATCACCACGATCATCTGCATGCGCGCCCCCGGCATGACGATGTTCCGGATGCCGATCTTCACCTGGAACGTGCTGCTGACCGGTGTGCTGGTCCTGCTCGCCTTCCCGGTCCTCGCGGCCGCGCTGTTCGCCCTGGAGGCGGACCGCAAGTTCGGATCGCACATCTTCGACGCCTCCAACGGCGGCGCCCTGCTGTGGCAGCACCTCTTCTGGTTCTTCGGCCACCCCGAGGTGTACATCATCGCCCTGCCGTTCTTCGGCATCGTCTCGGAGATCATCCCGGTCTTCTCCCGCAAGCCGATGTTCGGTTACATCGGTCTGGTGGGCGCGACCATCGCGATCGCCGGTCTGTCCGTGACGGTGTGGGCGCACCACATGTACGTCACCGGCGGCGTGCTGTTGCCGTTCTTCTCCTTCATGACATTCCTCATCGCGGTCCCGACCGGTGTGAAGTTCTTCAACTGGATCGGCACGATGTGGAAGGGCTCGCTGTCCTTCGAGACACCGATGCTCTGGACCATCGGCTTCCTGGTCACCTTCACCTTCGGTGGTCTGACCGGCGTCATCCTGGCCTCGCCGCCGATGGACTTCCACGTCTCCGACTCGTACTTCGTCGTCGCGCACTTCCACTACGTCGTCTTCGGCACCGTGGTCTTCGCGATGTTCGCCGGATTCCACTTCTGGTGGCCGAAGTTCACGGGCAAGATGCTCGACGAGCGGCTCGGCAAGATCACGTTCTGGACGCTGTTCATCGGCTTCCACGGCACGTTCCTCGTCCAGCACTGGCTCGGTGCCGAGGGCATGCCGCGTCGTTACGCGGACTACCTCGCCGCCGACGGCTTCACCGCGCTGAACACGATCTCCACGATCAGCTCGTTCCTGCTGGGCCTGTCGATCCTGCCCTTCATGTACAACGTCTGGAAGACGGCGAAGTACGGCAAGCAGATCGAGGTCGACGACCCCTGGGGATACGGCCGCTCGCTGGAGTGGGCCACGTCCTGCCCGCCGCCGCGGCACAACTTCCTCACGCTGCCGCGCATCCGCAGCGAATCCCCCGCGTTCGACCTGCACCACCCTGAGATCGCGGCTCTCGACCAGCTCGAGCACGGTGGCGTCCCGGCCGGCGTGACGAAGGAGGCGAGCAAGTGAAGATCCAGGGCAAGATGTTCCTCTGGCTGAGCGTCTTCATCCTGGCCATGGCCGTGCTGTACGGCGTGTGGTCGAAGGAGCCGGCCGGAACCACCGCGCTCTTCCTGGCCTTCGGCCTGAGCGTCATGATCGGCTACTACCTGGCCTTCACGGCCCGGCGGGTGGACGCCATGGCCCAGGACAACAAGGAAGCCGATGTGGCGGACGAGGCCGGCGAGGTGGGCTTCTTCTCCCCGCACAGCTGGCAGCCGCTCTCGCTGGCGATCGGCGGTGCGCTCGCCTTCCTCGGCGTCGCCATCGGCTGGTGGCTCCTGTACTTCTCCCTGCCGCTGATCCTGATCGGCATCTTCGGCTGGGTGTTCGAGTACTACCGCGGCGAGAACCAGAACCAGTAGCGCCGCGTCAAGCGCGACACGTCGGGCCCGGATCCCCTTCACTCCAAAGGAGGCGGATCCGGGCCCCTCGTTTGGAGTCATCCAGCGCGCCGCCGGTGACAAGCGTTCATAGCGTGTGCTCATGAACCACACGCCGCACTTCCGCACCGTTCTCAGCTGCACTCTGGTGGTCGTGACCCTCGGAGTGGTCGCGACCGCGTGCGGTGAGCCCGACGGCCACCCCCTCGCCGCCCAGCCCTACGACGCGGCGCGGCAGGTCAGCTTCAACGCCGATGCCGGGGACCACAAGGTGGACCCCGACAAGCCCCTCGAGGTCACCACCAAGAGCAGCGCCGGCCGCATCACCGACGTCACCGTCACCGACGACGCCGGGCGCTACCTCGCCGGCGAACTCTCCGCCGACGGCCTGCGCTGGCGCTCCACCGCACCGCTCGCCGCCGGCGCCCGCTACACGATGCGGGTGGCCACGGAGGACGAGGACGGCGCGCCCGGCCGGCGCGTGCTCACCTTCGAGACGAAGCCCGCCAAACGCTTCCTGACCGCCGAGTTCGGCCCGAAGACGGGCACGTACGGCGTGGGCCAGCCGGTCACCGCCAAGCTCAGCACGGCCGTCAAGGGCAACCAGGCGAGGCGGGTCGTCGAACGCGCCCTGAAGGTCAGCTCCAAGCCGGCCGTGGAGGGCTCCTGGTACTGGGTGGACGACAAGACGCTCCACTACCGCCCGAAGGAGTACTGGCCCACAGGGACGGTCGTCAACGCGACCAGCAACCTCGCGGGGGTGAAGGTCGAGAACAAGCTCTACGGCGGCCGCTCGGCGCCGGTGAGGCTCACCATCGGCGACCGCATCGAGGCCATAACCGACGCCGCATCGCACTCCATGGTGGTCAAGCGCAACGGAGAAGTGATCAACACCATTCCGGTGACCACCGGGAAGCCCGGCTTCGCCACGCGCAACGGCATCAAGGTCGTGCTCGGCAAGGAGTCGTTCGTCCGGATGCGCAGCACCACCATCGGCATCGCCGAGGGCAGCTCGGAGTCGTACGACCTGCCCGTCTACTGGGCGACCCGCGTCACGTGGAGCGGCGAATACGTCCACGCGGCGCCCTGGTCGGTCGGATCACAGGGCTTCGCCAACGTCAGCCACGGCTGCACCGGGATGTCCACGGCCAATGCCGCCTGGTTCTTCAACACGGTCCGGGAGGGCGACATCGTCGAGGTCGTCAACAGCTACGGCGACATAATGGACACGTTCGGGAACGGTTTCGGCGACTGGAACCTGTCCTGGGACAAGTGGCGCGCGGGCAGCGCCCTGACCGGCGGCACGCCCCAGGAGACCGGCAGCGCCGCCGTCGCCGCCCGCCTCAGGCCCGCCGTCTGAGGCCCGGTTCCCCCTGGCTGTGCCGCAGGGAGCCCCACGGGGCACCTGAGACGGCGTCGACGGCCCGGGGCTCAGGCGGCGTGGTGGGAGAGCCGGCGGCGCAGCAGCGACGCCAGCGCCTCGGCGAACTCCACCGGCTCCACCGGGAGGGTCACCGCCGCCTCCGCGCGGCTCCAGGTCGCCAGCCAGGCGTCCTGCGGGCGGCCGATGAGCAGCAGCACGGGCGGGCAGTCGAAGATCTCGTCCTTGATCTGCCGGCACACGCCCATGCCGCCCGCGGGAACGGTCTCGCCGTCCAGCACGCACACGTCGATGCCGCCCTCGTCGAGCGCCTTGAGCACGGCGGGCAGGGTCGCGCACTCCACGAACCGCACCGGCGGGACGTCGGCGGCCGGCCTGCGACCCGTTGCCAGCCTGACCTGCTCGCGCGTATTGGCATCGTCGCTGTAGACCAGGACCGTGGCGCTCGACTGCATGGTTCCTCCGCCTCGTACGAACAGAGCTTGTGGCGCGGATGCTACTCCTCCCGACTGGCTGTCAACACCGGTTCGGACATGGCTTCGATGGGCCGTTCGGGCTGGGCACGTGCTGCTGACACACCGAACGGCACCCCCCGGAGTGAGGGCGGGATAAGCGACCGACATAATGTCGGCGTGGCGACAGCAACGACAGTAGAAACCGGGCACGCGCACCCGTCGGTCAATCGGCCGAACCTCACCAGCGTCGGAACCATCATCTGGCTGAGTTCCGAGCTGATGTTCTTCGCGGCCCTCTTCGCGATGTACTTCACCCTGCGATCGGTGACGGGTGCCGAGTTCTGGGCAGAGAAAGCCGATGCGCTGAACTTCCCGTTCTCGGCGACGAACACCACGATCCTGGTGCTCTCCTCCCTCACGTGCCAGCTCGGCGTCTTCGCCGCCGAGCGCGGCGACGTGAAGAAGCTGCGCACCTGGTTCGTGATCACCTTCGTGATGGGTGCGATCTTCATCGGCGGTCAGGTCTTCGAGTACACCGAGCTGGTCAAGCACGAGGGGCTCTCCCTCTCGTCCGACCCGTACGGCTCCGTGTTCTACCTGACCACCGGCTTCCACGGCCTCCACGTGACGGGCGGTCTCATCGCCTTCCTGCTGGTTCTCGGCAGGACGTACGCGGCCAGGAGATTCACCCACGAGCAGGCAACCGCCGCCATCGTCGTGTCCTACTACTGGCACTTCGTCGATGTCGTCTGGATCGGCCTCTTCGCCACGATCTACATGATCAAGTAATCGGCGCGGGCGGCACGCTCCGAGCGGAAGCCGCCTGAAGCAGACATAGTCCAGAAGCATCGACGCAGAAGATCCTGACACCGGGGTAATCCGTGAAAAAGCTCTCCGCACGACGACGCCATCCGCTGGCGGCGGTCGTCGTCCTACTCCTCGCGCTGGCGGCCACTGGGGGGCTGTACGCCGCGTTCGCACCCGCGGACAAGGCGCAGGCCGATGTAACCGCCCAGTCCCTCGCCATCAAGGAGGGCCAGAAGCTCTACACCGTCGGCTGCGCCAGCTGCCACGGAACCGGCGGTCAGGGCACCTCCGACGGCCCCTCCCTGGTCGGCGTGGGCTCCGCCGCTGTCGACTTCCAGGTCGGCACCGGACGCATGCCCGCCCAGCAGCCCGGCGCGCAGGTGCCGGAGAAGAAGGTCATCTACACCCAGAAGGAGATCGACCAGCTCGCTGCGTACGTCGCCTCCCTGGGGGCCGGCCCGATCACGCCGACCGAGAAGGACTACAGCCCTGAGGGCGCGAACATCGCCGAGGGTGGCGAGCTGTTCCGCACCAACTGCGCGCAGTGCCACAACTTCACCGGTGAGGGCGGTGCCCTGACCAACGGCAAGTACGCCCCGAGCCTCGAAGGCGTCAGCGCGAAGCATCTCTACGAGGCCATGCAGACCGGCCCGCAGAACATGCCGTCCTTCCCCGACACCACGATGCCCCAGCAGCAGAAGCGGGACATCATCGCGTACGTCAACTCCGTGAACGGTGACGAGACCCCGACCCCCGGCGGCTTCGCCCTCGGTGGCCTCGGCCCCGTGAGCGAGGGTCTGTTCGGATGGATCTTCGGTCTGGGTTCGCTGATCGCTGTTGCCGTCTGGGTTGCGGCCCACACCGCTAAGGCCAAGAAGTCATGAGTAGCCAAGAGAATTCAGAAGAGAACCTGCCGACAGAGCAGGGCACCGCGCACGACGCGGCTCACGGTGGCGGCACGGCCGTCGCGCAGCGTGACGAGGACCCGTTCGCCGACCCGGGACTGCCGGCCCACAAGCCGCGCGTCCAGGACATCGACGAGCGTGCGGCCAAGCGCTCCGAGCGCACCGTCGCCTTGCTGTTCACGCTGTCGATGCTCGCCACGATCGGCTTCATCGCCTCGTTCGTGATCTTCGACGTCAAGAAGATCGTCTACATCTGGCCGCTCGGTCACATCAGCGCGCTGAACTTCTCGCTGGGACTGACGCTGGGTCTCGCACTCTTCTGCATCGGCGCCGGTGCCGTCCACTGGGCGCGCACCCTGATGTCCGACGTCGAGGTCGCCGACGACCGGCACGCCATCGAGGCCGCGCCCGAGGTCAAGGCCAAGGTCCTGTCGGACTTCGCCGACGGTGCGCGTGAGTCCGCTATCGGCCGCCGCAAGCTGATCCGCAACACCATGTTCGGCGCGCTGGCCATGGTGCCGCTCTCCGGTGTGGTGCTGCTGCGCGAGCTCGGCCCGCTGCCGGAGGACAAGCTCCGCCACACGCTGTGGGCCAAGGGCAAGACGCTCATCAACATGAACACGAACGAGCCGCTGCGTCCCGAGGACGTCGCGGTCGGGTCGCTGACCTTCGCCATGCCCGAGGGCCTGGAGGAGAGCGACCACGAGTTCAACACCGAGATCGCCAAGGCCGCCCTGATGATCGTCCGCATCCAGCCGGAGGACATCAAGGACAAGCGCCAGCTCGAGTGGTCGCACGACGGCATCGTGGCCTACTCGAAGATCTGCACCCACGTCGGCTGCCCGATCAGCCTGTACGAGCAGCAGACGCACCACGTCCTCTGCCCGTGCCACCAGTCCACCTTCGACCTCTCCGACGGCGCCCGCGTCATCTTCGGTCCGGCCGGTCACCCGCTTCCGCAGCTGCGGATCGGTGTGAACGCCGAGGGCAACCTCGAGGCGCTCGGCGACTTCGATGAGCCTGTCGGTCCTGCCTTCTGGGAGCGCGGATGAGTACACAGACGGATACGCGGAAGAAGGCGCCCGCCGGCGAGCGGGTGGCCGACTGGGCGGACGGCCGGCTCGGGATCTACTCCCTGGCCAAGGCCAACATGCGGAAGATCTTCCCGGACCACTGGTCCTTCATGCTGGGTGAGATCGCGCTCTACAGCTTCATCATCATCATCCTCACGGGTGTGTACCTGACGCTGTTCTTCCACCCGAGCATGAACGAGATCGAGTACCACGGCTCGTACGTGCCGATGCAGGGCATCCGCATGACCGAGGCGTACGCCTCGACCCTGGACATCAGCTTCGACGTCCGCGGTGGTCTGCTCATCCGGCAGATCCACCACTGGGCCGCGCTGATCTTCCTCGCCGCCATGTTCGTGCACATGATGCGCGTGTTCTTCACCGGCGCGTTCCGCAAGCCGCGTGAGATCAACTGGCTGTTCGGCTTCCTGCTGTTCGTCCTCGGCATGTTCACCGGCTTCACCGGTTACTCGCTCCCGGACGACCTGCTCTCCGGCACCGGTGTCCGCTTCACGCAGGGCGCGATCCTGTCGATGCCGATCGTCGGCACCTACATCTCGATGTTCCTGTTCGGCGGCGAGTTCCCCGGCCACGACATGGTGGCCCGGTTCTACTCGATCCACATCCTGCTGCTGCCGGGCATCATGCTCGGCCTCGTGGTGGCGCACCTGATCCTGGTCTTCTACCACAAGCACACGCAGTTCGCGGGCCCCGGCCGCACGAACAAGAACGTCGTCGGCATGCCCCTGCTGCCGGTGTACATGGCCAAGGCCGGAGGCTTCTTCTTCCTGGTCTTCGGTGTCATCGCGATCATCGCCGGCCTGTTCACCATCAACCCGGTGTGGGCCCTCGGCCCGTACCGCCCGGACCAGGTGTCCACCGGCGCCCAGCCCGACTGGTACATGGGCTTCGCCGAGGGTCTGATCCGTGTGATGCCGGGCTGGGAGATCAACCTGTGGGGTCACACGCTCGTCCTGGGCGTCTTCATCCCGCTGGTCCTCTTCGGTGTGGTCCTCGCGGCGCTGGCCGTCTACCCGTTCATCGAGTCCTGGATCACCGGCGACAAGCGCGAGCACCACATCCTGGACCGCCCGCGCAACGCGCCGACCCGTACCGCCCTGGGCGTCGCCTGGGTCACCGGCTACGTGATCATGCTGCTCGGCGGTGGAAACGACATCTTCGCCACGCACTTCCACCTGTCGATCAACTCGATCACCTGGTTCGTGCGGATCACCTACTTCGTCGGACCGGTTCTCGCCTTCGTCATCACGAAGCGGATCTGCCTGGGTCTGCAGCGGCGTGACAAGGAGAAGGTGCTGCACGGGCGCGAGTCCGGCATCATCAAGCGCCTGCCGCACGGTGAGTTCGTCGAGATCCACGAGCCGCTGTCGCAGGCCGACCGGTACAAGCTGACCGCGCACGAGCAGTACAAGCCCGCCGAGATCGGCCCGACGGTCGACGAGCACGGGGTGCGCCGCAAGGTCGGCCGTATGGAGAAGCTGCGCGTCAAGCTCAGCAAGGGCTACTACGGCGGCGACAACCAGGTCGCCAAGCCCACGGTCGACGAGTACAAGGAGATCACCAGCGGCCACGGCCACCACTGATCACCTTCCCCCAGGGCTTCGCCCTGGGGGACCCCGGAAGATCGCCACAGCGAGGGCCCCGTCCATCGAATGGACGGGGCCCTTCGCCGTGCCGCGAGGCTGGATAGGGTGGGAGCCATCCTTATCGGCTTGTGGACCCAGGAGTGGACCATGAACGTTGTGACCCCGGTTGGCGGCGACAGCGTGGCGGCCCTCTCCTGGCCGAGCGTGCTGAACGCCCTCCTCGACAACCGTGACCAGAGCGCGGACGCCACCGCGTGGGCCATGGACCGGATCCTCAGCGGCGAGGCCACCGACGCGCAGATCGCCGGTTTCGCGGTGGCCCTGCGCGCCAAGGGCGAGACGGTCGAGGAGATCTCGGGCCTCGTACGGACCATGTACGAGCACGCCAACCTCATCGAGGTCCCCGGCCCCAGCGTCGACATCGTCGGCACCGGCGGCGACGGCGCGAAGACGGTCAACATCTCCACCATGTCCGCGATCGTCGTCGCGGGTACGGGCGCGAAGGTGGTCAAGCACGGCAACCGGGCCGCCTCGTCGGCGAGCGGGGCCTCCGACGTCCTGGAGAAGCTCGGCGTCAACCTCGAGCTGACTCCGCAGCGCGTGGCCGAGGTCGCCGAGGAGGCCGGGATCACCTTCTGCTTCGCGGTGAAGTTCCACCCGGCCCTGCGTCATGTCGCCATGGCCCGCAAGGAACTCGGCATCCGCACCGTCTTCAACTTCCTCGGCCCGCTCACCAACCCCGCCAAGGTCAGGGCACAGGCCACCGGCGTCGCCGACGCCCGGATGGCGCCCATCGTCGCCGGCGTCCTCGCCGAGCGCGGTTCCTCCGCGCTGGTCTTCCGCGGCGACGACGGGCTGGACGAGCTGACGACCACCGCCACGTCACGGGTGTGGGTGGTGCGCGACGGCACGGTCCGCGAGGAGGCGTTCGACCCCCGGGACGTCGGTATCGACCTGGTGCCCGTGGAGGCCCTGCGCGGCGCCGACGCCTCGTACAACGCCGACGTGGCGCGCCGGCTGCTCAGCGGCGAGACCGGCCCCGTGCGGGACGCGGTCCTGCTCAACTCCGCGGCCGCGCTGGCGGCGCTGGAGCCGTCCGACGGCACGCTGAACGAACAGCTGGCGGCCGGCATCGCGCGGGCGGCGCAGTCGATCGACTCGGGCGCGGCGCGGGCGGCGCTGGAGCGCTGGGTGACGGCGAGCAACGCGTGACGTCCGGCGGCACGACGCACCGCGGGTGAGTCCGACGAGGGCGCGGTCCACTATGCGGACCGCGCCCTTGCGCCGTGAGAGACGTATGGCAGGATGCTCTCCAAGGTCATGAGTGACAGCGACTACGGCCCCGGCCCGCTGTCCGGCAACCCTCCGTCCGTGGCGGGGTGCCCCGGGTGAAGACCAGGCCGCAGGCAGCGAGGTCTGTGGCAAGCGCGGACCCCTTCCAGCTCTGGGGTCCTGGTCCTCGAGGAGCTGTCTCGTGAGCAAGCGAATGCGATAGGGCGTTTCCGCCCCTTCTTCACCACACCTCCGTGCGGGATGTCCGTGCGTCGAGGTCTTTCCCCGTACGCCGTCGCACAGCCGTGCTGTCGCGCCGTCACGGGGCCTGTCGAAGCCAACTCGCCTTTTCCTGCCGGGAGATACCGTCATGTCCGCACGCCCTGTCGCCGCCACCGCCGCCCCCGCCGCCGACTCCGACCCCTGCTGCGTGGCGCCGCTGCCCGTCCTCGGCCGGGACGTCACCGTCCCGCTCGTGACGGGCGGCGAGGTGACGTACGCCGCCCTCGACTACGCGGCGAGCGCCCCGGCGCTGCAGCGCGTGTGGGACGACGTCGCCGCGTACGCCCCCTACTACGGCAGCGTGCACCGGGGCGCCGGCTACCTCTCGCAGCTGTCCACCGACCTGTTCGAGGCCAGCCGGGCCACCGTCCACTCCTTCCTCGACTGCCGGGACGGCGACCAGGTCGTCTTCACGCGCTCCACCACGGATTCGCTGAACCTGCTCGCCGCCGCGCTCCCCGCCGGCTGCCAGGTCTTCGTCTTCGAGACCGAGCACCACGCGTCGCTGCTGCCGTGGGGGGCCACCGACGCCGCAGGGCGCAGCGGGAGTGATGCCCGCGTGACGTACCTGAACGCGCCGCGCACCCCGCAGGAGGCGGTGCGGACGCTGGAGCACGCGCTCGCCGAGCGCGACCCCCACGGTCCGGCGCTGGTGTGCGTGACCGGCGCGTCGAACGTGACCGGTGAGCTGTGGCCCGTGAGGGAACTCGCCGCCGCCGCCCATGCGCACGGTGCGCGCATCGTGCTGGACGCCGCGCAGCTCGCGCCCCATCACCCGGTGTCGGTACGGGAGTTGGACGTCGACTGGGTCGCCTTCTCGGGGCACAAGCTGTACGCGCCGTTCGGTTCGGGCGTGCTCGCCGGCCGCGCGGACTGGCTCCAGGACGCGGAGCCGTACCTGGCGGGCGGCGGCGCGTCGCGGAAGGTGGGGCGGCGCACGGACGGCGGCGTGGACGTCGAGTGGCACACGACGGCCGCGCGCCACGAGGCCGGTTCGCCGAACGTGATCGGCGTCTACTCGATCGCGTCCGCCTGCAAGGCGCTCACCGAGGCCGGGTTCGAGACGCTGGTCGAGCGCGAGCAGCACCTGATCGCGAAGGTGCGCGAGGGTCTGGCCCAGGTGCCGGAGGTACGTGTCCTGTCGCTCTTCGGCGACGAAGCGCCGCGCGTCGGCGTCATCTCCTTCGTGGTGGACGGCTGGAACAGCTCGCACTTCGCCGCGGCGCTGTCGGCGGAGTACGGGATCGGCGTCAGGGACGGCCTCTTCTGCGCCCACCCGCTGGTGCGCACGCTGGTCGGCAGCGACCCGCAGGAGGTCGGCGAGTGCGGTGCGCCGGAGGCGGAGCCGGGGGTCGCCCCGGCCGAAGACGGGGGCCGGTCCCTGAACGCGATCCGTGTGAGCTTCGGCGCGGGCACGCCGGACGAGCACGTGGAGCGCTTCGTGGGGGCGGTGCGGGAGCTGGTGCGCGAGGGCGCGAAGTGGACGTACCACACGGAGGACGGCCGCTGCGTCCCCGCGGTCTGAGCCCTGAGGCGTCGTGTCCCCGGGGCCCTGGGCCCCGTCGCGGGGCGGTGCGGCCGGCGGTCACCGGTCCGCCGCCCACTCCAGGCCCCTGCCCGCAGGGGCCCGAGGTCGTGGTCACGAACCGGGCCGGGGCCCGGGAAGCCGGAGACGCCGCGCTCACGGGCCCGGCCCGGGAAGCCTCCTGGCCGAGCCCCGGGCACGCCTCACGGGCCCGGCCGCGCACGAACGCGCACCCCGGTCAGCCGCCGCCGAAGGCTACGCGTCGAGGCCGATCGCGAACGCCGCCTCCAGGTCGTGCTGCGAGTACGTGCGGAACGCCACGTGCGTGTCCGTCGCCTCGACGCCCGGGATCTTGCTGATGCGGCCCGGGATCACGTCCGCCAGGTCGTCGTGCTTCGCCACGCGCACCATGGCGATCAGGTCGTACGTGCCGGTCACGGAGAAGACCTCGCTGACGCTGTCCAGCGCCGCGATCGACTCGGCGATCTCGGGGATGCGGTCCACACTGGTCTTGATGAGCACGATCGCGGTGATCACGGCTGGCTTTCTCCCTCGGTGGCCGCTGCAGATGTCCTCACTCTAGTCCCACCCCGGAACCGGCCCCAGGCGTAGAGGAAGCCCGCCGAGAACCCCGCCAGGTGCGCCAGGTACGCGACGCCCGGGCCGCTGCTCGCCTTCTGGGCCGCCAGCCACTGGAGGACGAACCAGAAGATCAGCACCGCCCAGGCCGGGAAACGCAGCGGCAGGAAGAAGAGGAACGGGTACAGGCTCGTCACCCGCGCCTTCGGGAACAGGAACAGGAACGCCCCGAGCACCGCGGAGATCGCCCCGGACGCACCCACCAGCGTCTGCGTGGACTCCGCGTTGGCCACCGCGTACGCGAGCAGTGCCACATAGCCGGCACCCAGGTAGAAGAGGGCGAACTCCCCACGCCCCATGCGTTCTTCGGCCATCGTGCCGAACACGTAGAGGAAGAGCATGTTCCCCAGCAGGTGCAGCCAGCTGCCGTGGATGAACAGGGCGGTGAAGGGCGTCAGGAGCGCCTGGGGTGATCCGGTCAGGAGGTCCGCCGGGATCACGCCCCAGCGTTCGAAGTACGCCTCCTGGGCCGCGAGCAGGGCGTCGCCCAGCCCGTGGGAGGGGTCGAGGCCGGAGACCGGGCTGACGACGAAGATCGCACAGCACAGCGCGATCAGGCCGTAGACGACGGCCGGCCCCTTCGCCGCCTCCCGGATCCTGTGCCGCGCCCTGCCCCACCTACTGATCATGGACAGAGCATGGCGTAGCGGGACCGAACGGTACAGAGTGCCTCGCCGTGACCACGGGTACCCGACCCGAGCTCCGGTCCGCGTGAGCAGCGGGCGCCCCCATGCCCGTAGGGTTGCAGGCAGTACATCCGCAGTTCGACGGCGCACCGCGGCACAGGACCCGGACAACGGAAGAGGACGGCACGATGACGACGGTTCCCTGGCCTACCGCCGAGACCAGGTGGCGCTGCACACTGTGCGGCAACCTCACACGCTTCGACGTCACACGCTCGTCCAAGGTCGTCGAGTACGTCCATCTGGACCTTGCCGGCGAGCCGACCGTGGAGGAGCGCGAGGTGGTCAGTGAGACCATCGAGTCGGTCCGCTGCCGCTGGTGCAACGCGGTGGACCAGATCGAGCTGGTGGACAGGCCGGGCACCGCTTCCTGAGGGAGCGCGGCCCGCAAAGGTGGCAGGGGTGACGGATCGTGGAGCAGCCCGCGAGTGGCGCGGAGCCGGCCGGTGCGGCCGGTGACGCCGCCGAGGCGCTCGACCGACCGCTGCCCGAAGGGGTGCGGCGCCGCGTGGTCGCGCTGGTCTCGGACGCGTTCGGCGGCCTGACCGTCGCGGAGCTGCCGTCCCAGCTGCGGCAGTACGCCCGGTTCACCCCCTCCCGCCGGGCCAAGTTCGCCGGCAACGCCATGGCCGCCGCGCTGGAGAGCGACACGCTCTTCCGTCAGCGGATCGGCGAGCGGCTGGGCAAGGCGCAGCCCGAGCTCGCCCGGGCCCTGGAGGCCGGGGCACCGCCCGCCGCCGCCGATCCGGTCGACGTGGCCGCCGCCGCGTACGTGCTGCGCCCCGCCGGATGGGTGAAACTCGTCGCCGCGGCCGGCGAGGAGGTCCAGCGCGCGGACGCCGAGCGTGCCGACGAGGCCGGCCGGCGCGAGCTGGAGCGGCTGCGCGAGGAACTGGCGGAGGCACGCGGCCAGATCAGGGCCGAGACCGAGCGGCTGCGCGCCGAGCTGGACAGCGCCCGCAAGGAGAACGACTCCCTGGGGCGCAAGCTGCGCAGCGCGCAGGCCGATGTGAAGCGCGGCGAGGCAGCCCTGCGCCGTACGGTCGCCGAGATCGACTCGATCAGGGCGCAGGCCGCGGCCCAGGTGTCGGCGGCCGAGAGCGAGAGCCGCCGGCTCAAGGCCCGCCTCGCCGAGGCGGAGGCGGCGGTGGAGGCCGGGCGGCGGGCCGCCCGCGAGGGGCGTTCCATCGAGGACATGCGGCTGCGGCTGCTGCTCGACACCATGCTGGACGCGGCCCAGGGGCTGCGCCGCGAGCTGGCGCTGCCGCCGGCCGGGGTCCATCCCGCCGACACGGTCGACGCCGTCGAGCCGGGGCGTATGTCGCCCAAGGACATCGCGGCACGCGCCCTCTCGGAGACCGACCCCGCGCTGCTGGACCAACTGCTGGCGCTGCCCCAGGCGCACATCGTCGTCGACGGCTACAACGTCACCAAGACCGGCTATCCGACGATGCCGCTGGAGAAGCAGCGGCTGCGGCTGCTCGGCGGGCTCTCGGTGCTCGCCGCCCAGACCGGCGCCGAGGTCACCTGTGTGTTCGACGGCGCCGAACTGGCCGCGCCGGTGCTGCTGGCGCCGCCGCGCGGGGTGCGGGTGCTGTTCTCGAAGCCGGGGGTCACCGCAGACGAGCTGATCCGTCAGCTGGTGCGCGCGGAGCCGCCGGGCCGGCCGGTGGTGGTCGTGTCGACCGACCGCGAGGTCGCCGACGGCGTGGCCAAGGCCGGGGCCCGCCCGGTCCCGTCCGCCTTGTTGCTGAAGCGGCTTTCGCGGCTGTCGTAACTGCCGTCGTAAATGCCCGAATTGATACCGGTGTTGCCGGGACGGTGTGTCAAGTGACCATTACTACGCGTGTGATGTGAGTAAAGAATGCGCGCGGCGGCCGAGATTTTTCCGATGAGGATTTGAACTGATCACAAGAAGGTCACTAGGGTCGGGCCTCGAACCTTCGCGCGGTTGATCGTCCACCCGGGGCGACAGCGAAGGAACCGCCGAGTTCGTACAGTTCGCCCCTTTTCCCCCAGGGATCCGATGTGCGGACGCCGGGGATTAAACCCCCCACAGCCCGGTAGGCGGCTGAGGAAGAAGGAGCTCGCCCCCGTGGCGTCCCACCGTCGTCCCAAGCAGCCGAGCCGCACCCGTGTGACCGTGCTCACCGCGACCGCCGCTGCCGCTGTCGCGCTGACCGCCCAGACCGCCCAGGCCGACCCGAAGCCCAGCAAGAGCGAGGTCAAGGCCAAGGTCGACAAGCTCTACGAAGAGGCGGAGCACGCCACCGAGCAGTACAACGGGGCCAAGGAGAAGCAGGACAAGCTCGACGACCAGATCGACGCGCTGCAGGACAAGGTGGCGCGCGGTCAGGAGGAGCTCAACACGCTGCGGGACAGCCTCGGTTCGGTCGCGAGCGCCCAGTACCGCTCCGGTGGCATCGACCCCTCGGTCCAGCTCTTCCTCTCCGGCGACCCGGACACCTACCTCGAGAAGGCATCCGCGCTGGACCAGCTCGGCGCCAAGCAGACCGAGGCGATCCAGGAGATCCAGGCCAAGCAGCGCACGCTCGCGCAGCAGCGCCAGGAGGCCCAGGGCAAGCTGAAGGACCTGGCCGAGACCCGCGAGGAACTCGGCGCCAAGAAGAAGGAAGTCCAGAGCAAGCTCGCCGCCGCGCAGAAGCTGCTCAACACCCTCACCGCCGCCGAGCGCGCCGCGCTCGCCGCCGACGAGAGCCGCGCCAACCGCGCCAGTGCGCGCGCCGACCTCGGCAACGCCGTCCCGGCGTCGCAGCGTGCCGCCGCCGCGTTCTCGGCCGCCCAGTCCAAGATCGGCTCGCCGTACGTCTACGGCGCCTCCGGCCCGAGCTCCTTCGACTGCTCCGGCCTCACCTCCTGGGCGTACGCCCAGGCCGGTGTCTCCATACCGCGCACCTCGCAGGCCCAGGCCAGCGCCGGTACCCGCATCTCCTCGCAGAGCCAGCTCCAGCAGGGCGACCTGGTCTTCTTCTACGGCGACCTGCACCACGTCGGCTTCTACGCCGGCAACGGACAGGTGCTGCACGCCCCCAAGCCGGGCGCCAGCGTGCGGTACGAGTCCATCAACAACATGCCGTACATGTTCGGGGTGCGTGTCTGAGCCCGCGCTCCACCATGACGAATCGTTCGACGGGCCTTCACACCCGACCGAACGGGGGAATTCCGTCATGACCCGCTGACGCTCCGCCCCGCCGGTGACCTGTGGTCTCCGGCGGGGCGTCACTTTGTGTGCCCACAGCGGACGTTGGCCGCCCGGTGGCCGCACGGCTACTCTCTGCCGCGCAAGATTGCCAGTCCTTCGAGCTCTGCGAAGTGTGCGGAAGGGAGCGCGGCACGTGGTGTCCCACCGCCGACCCTCACAGACCGGTCTCACCGCGAGTGCCCGGATCACCGTCCTGTCCGCCGCGGCGGCCACGGCGGCCGCGGCCCTCACAGCGGCGCCCGCGGGCGCCGAACCCCAGGAATCCCCCCAGGCCACCCGGGCCGAGGTCGACCAGCTCTACCAGGAGGCCGAGCAGGCCACCGAGCGCTTCAACAAGGCGGGTGAGACCGTCGAGCACCTGCGCGAACGCGTGGCGCGCGCCCGGGACGGCGTCGCCCGCGGCCAGGAGCGCATCAACCGCATGCGCGAGGAACTCGGCTCGGTGGCAGGTGCCCAGTACCGCTCCGGCGGCCTCGACCCGACGCTGGAGCTGCTGCTGTCCGCCGACCCGGACACCTATCTCGAACGCGCCGCCCTCCTGAACCGTGCCGGAGAACGCCAGTCGGCCGCCCTGGAGGACCTGCGCGGCGAGCAGCGCGACCTGGAGCAGCAACGGGCCGAGGCCGCCCGGGACCTCGCCGAACTGGAACGCAGCCGCTCCGCCGTGGCCCGCCACAAGCGTGTCGTCGAGCGCAAGCTGGCCGAGGCGCGCAGGCTGCTGAACGCCCTGCCGGACGACGAGCGCGCCGACTTCGACCGCGCCTCGCGCGGGGGCCGCGACGGCGCCCTGCCGGAGCTGACGGGCCTCGCACCCGCCTCGGCGCATGCGGCCCTCGCCGCCGTCGCCGCCCGCAGCGCGGTCGGCCGGCCCTATGTGTGGGGCGCCGACGGCCCTTCGGGATTCGACTGTTCGGGCCTTGTGCAGTGGTCGTACGCGCAGGCCGGGGTCGGCCTGCCGCGCACCTCGCAGGCGCAGGCGAACGCGGGGCGCCGCATCCCGCTGTCCGAGGCACGGCCCGGCGACATCGTCACCTACCGGGGCGACGCCAGCCACGTCGGGATGTACGTGGGAAACGGCCAGGTCGTCCATGCCCCCTACCCGGGCGCGACGGTGCGCTACGACCCGGTCGGCATGATGCCGGTGCACGCGGTCACCCGGGTCTGAGGCCGCACTCCCCGTACCGTTCCGCCGTGATTTCCGTACGATCGGCAGGGTGGCAGGTCAGGGGCGCGCACAGCGCACACCGGCAGGGCGCACGGCGGGCCTCGGGCTCGCCGTGCTCATGCTCGCGTCCGCCTGCACCACCACCCGATCGGTGGACCCCACCGTGGACGCGATCCAGCGGACCCTGGACGACAGGGGCGAAGCCGTCGTCGAGCGGGACCGCACCGGCTATCTGGCGACGCTGGACCCCGGCGCGACGGCCCTGCGCGAGCGGCAGGGCAGGGAGTTCGCCAACATGGCCGACATCCCCTTCCGCTCCTGGGAGTACCGCATCAAGGGCGTACGCCACCAGGGCGGCCGTGCCGTCGCCGACACCGAGCTGCGCTACCGCGTCGACGGCTACGACAGCGCCTCCGCCACGGCCGACCGCATCCTGGAGCTGACCGAGCGCGACGGCCGCTGGTACGTGGTCGCGGACGAGCCGGGGACGGGCGCCGCCCAGCAGCTGTGGCAGCAGGGGGAGGTGCGCGTCGTGCGGGGCAGCCACAGCCTGGTCCTCGGCGTCGGCCAGGACGGCAAGCGGCTGCGGGAGCTCGCGGCGGCCGCGGACCGGGCCGTGCCCGCCGTCATGAACGCCTGGCCGTCGAAGTGGTCCGGCCGGGTGGTCGTCCTCGTCCCGTCGTCCGTCGAGGCCATGGGCCGGCTGCTGGGCGCCCCGGCCGCCGGATACCGGGGCATCGCCGCGGTCACCACCGGCGAGACGGGCCGGGAGGACGGCTCGGCCGCCGACCGGGTGATCGTCAACCCGGAGGCGTACGGCCTGCTGGGGGACTTCGGGCGGCGCATCGTCCTCACCCACGAGACCACCCATGTCGCGACCCGCGCCGACACCTCGGCGGCCACCCCCATGTGGCTCTCCGAGGGCTTCGCCGACTGGGTCGCCTATCGGGGGACGGGGCGCACGGCCGAGGAGACCGCGCCCGTGCTGCGCGACGCGGTGCGCGGCGGCGACGTACCCGGGTCCCTGCCCGACGACGAGGGCTTCGCGTTCGGCGGGGAGGCCGACGCCCTGGCACGGGCCTACGAGGGCGGCTGGCTGGCCTGCGACCTGATCGCGGACCGCTGGGGCGAGGACGAGCTCAGGGAGTTCTACCGGAGCGTCGGCGAGGCGGAGCACCGGGAGGGCGCGGTCGAACGGGCCCTGGGCGACGTGCTGGGCGTCACGGCGGACGAGTTCACCGCGAAGTGGCAGGACCATCTGCGCGAGCGCCTCGGCTGACGCCGACGCCCCTCGCCCGCCGGGCCGGGACGGTGGCCCGCCACAGGCGCCGGCAGGCGACGAGCGTCGCGGCCACCAGCAGGCCGTTGCGCAGGACGAGCAGCGCGATGCCCAGGCCGTCACTCGCCCCGACGTGCGCGAACCACACGGGAAACTCCAGCATCGTGACGGCCGCCGCGGCCAGCGTCAGCAGCGCGGGCCGCACCATCCGCGTCTCGGGCCGCACCAGGCACACCGCGGCCAGCCCCACCAGCCAGACCAGGTACTGCGGGCTGATCACCCGGCTCGTGGCGGTGAACAGCAGCACGGCCGCGAACGCGGCGTCGCAGGGCGTCGCCGGACCCCACTGCCCGGCCCGCAGACGCCACACCACCAGCCAGCCGAGGGCGAGGGCGCTCAGCGCCAGCGAGAGCCCGCTGACCAGGGGGACATGGGGGCCGACGAACTCGACCGAGCCGTAGTTCAGCAGCACCTGCCCCTGCCAGCCGAAGTGCCGGGCGACATGGAAGACGAGCGCGCCCAGCG
This sequence comes from Streptomyces sp. NPDC049597, assembly GCF_040675505.1. NCBI lineage: Bacteria > Bacillati > Actinomycetota > Actinomycetes > Kitasatosporales > Streptomycetaceae > Streptomyces > Streptomyces sp. NPDC049597. The sequence continues at coordinate 67,119 of NZ_JBFAOY010000001.1, read as the reverse complement.
ACTCGACCTCGGTGCCCCGGTCGCGCTGGTACGTCAGGAAGTCCAGGGCGCCCGGCAGGGCGGCGGTGAACGCCAGCGCCAGCCCCGCGCCCGTCACCAGCGCCGTGCCCCAGGCGCGCCGTGCCGCCCGCCCGCGCGGCACGCCCACGAGCAGCAGCACGGGCCACACCTTCATCAGCGCGCCGAAGCCGGCGAGTGCCCCCAGGACGCGCGGTCGACCGCGGCCCCCCAGCAGAGCGGCGACGGCGACGGCGGTGACCATCAGGTCGTAGCGGGCGTACCCGGTCGGCCCGAGCAGGGGCACGCCCACCACCCACACCCAGGTGCCGCGCCGCTCGGTCCCGCCCCTCTCGGCGTACCGCAGCATCCCGAGAACCAGCAGGTCGCACACCAGGACGAGGACGAAGAAGGCGGTGGAGTAGCCGAGGCCCGGCACGAGACCGGGCGCGAGGACCGCGAGCGCGGCGGCGGGCGGGTACTGCCAGGAGACGTCCTCCAGCGGGAAGGTCCCGGTACGCAGCACCTCGTGCCAGCCGTGGTAGATCACCGAGACGTCGCTCGTGACGTCGGGCCCGGGCAGCGTGACCACTTTGAAGACGCACAGCAGCAGCGCCGTACGCGTCAGGACCCACACCGCGAGCGGGGCGCCCGAGCCCCGTGCCGCCGCCTTCGGCATCGCGTCCCCTTCGTCGGCAGTGGCTGCCCATCATGCCGCGCGGGGCCGTGCGGGACGCGGAGGAGACCGTTCGGTACTGTCGGCGGCGATGCACAAGACCCTGATCGTGACGAACGACTTCCCGCCGCGGCCCGGCGGCATCCAGGCATTCCTGCACAACATGGCGCTGCGGCTCGACCCCGGGCAGCTCGTCGTCTACGCCTCCACCTGGAAGCGCGGACGGGAGGGCGAAGAGGCGACCGCCGCGTTCGACGCGGAGCAGCCGTTCACCGTCGTACGCGACCGTACGACGATGCTCCTGCCCTCGCCGCGGGTCACCCGGCGGGCCGTCGAACTGCTGAGGGAGCACGGCTGCGAGTCGGTGTGGTTCGGCGCCGCGGCCCCGCTCGGGCTGATGGCACCGGCCCTGCGCAGGGCCGGTGCGCGACGGATCGTGGCCACCACGCACGGACACGAGGCGGGCTGGGCCCAGTTGCCCGCGTCACGGCGGTTGCTGCGCCGGATCGGCGAGGGCACGGACACGATCACCTATCTGGGCGAGTACACCCGCTCGCGGATCGCCCGTGCGCTGACGGCCGAGGCGGCCGGGCGCATGGTCCAACTGCCGCCGGGCGTCGACGAGAAGACCTTCCACCCCGGCTCGGGCGGCGACGAGATCCGCGACCGGCTCGGGCTGAGCGACCGGCCCGTGGTCGTGTGCGTCTCGCGCCTGGTGCCCCGCAAGGGGCAGGACACGCTGATCCTCGCGATGCCCGCGATCCTCGCGAAGGTCCCGGACGCGGTGCTGCTGATCGTGGGCGGCGGCCCGTACGAGAAGGACCTGCGCAGGTTGGCCGCCGAGACGGGGGTCGCCGGCTCGGTGCGCTTCACCGGCGCCGTGCCGTGGTCGGAACTCCCGGCGCACTACGGGGCGGGCGACGTGTTCGCCATGCCGTGCCGTACCCGCAGGGGAGGTCTCGACGTGGAGGGCCTCGGGATCGTCTACCTGGAGGCGTCGGCGACCGGACTGCCGGTGGTGGCCGGGGACTCGGGCGGCGCGCCCGACGCGGTCCTCGACGGCGAGACGGGCTGGGTGGTCCGCGGCGGCTCCCCCGAGGACGCGGCGGAACGGATCGCGACGCTGCTCGGCGACGCGGAGCTGCGCAGGCGGATGGGCGAGCGGGGCCGCGCGTGGGTGGAGGAGCGGTGGCGCTGGGACCTGCTGGCGGAGCGTCTGAGGACGCTGCTCTGAGGTGACGTGGTGGCCGCGGGGGCAGATCCAGCCTCGCCGGCGTTTGAGGCGCGGGGTTTGGGGCGGAGCCTCACTGGGTGGGCCGCACCGGTAGGGAGGGCCGAGTGGGCACGGCCGCGCTGGGCGGATCCAGCCTCGCCGGCGTTTGAGGCGCGGGGTTTGGGGCGGAGCCTCACTGGGTGGGCCGCACCGGTAGGGCCGAGCGGGCACGGCCGCGCTGGGCGGATCCAGCCCCGCCGGCGTTTGAGGCGCGAGGTTTGGGGTGGAGCACCAACAGGAGCGCCGCGCCCCCGGGGCGAGGACCCCGAGGGCCAGGACTCCCGGGGGCCAAGACCCCCTGTCAGGAGGCGTAGATCGCTTCGATCTCGTCCGCGAAGTCCTTCGCCACCACATTCCGCTTCAGCTTCAGCGACGGCGTGATGTGCCCCGCCTCCTCCGTGAACTGCGCCCCCAGCACACGGAACTTCCGCACCGACTCCGCCTTCGACACGGCCGCGTTGCCGTCGTCCACCGCCCTCTGGAGCTCCGCCAGCAGGTCCGCGTCGTCCCGCAGCGTCGCCGCCGTCGAACCGGCCGGCTTGCCGTGGTCGGCGGCCCAGCGGGCCAGGAACTCCTCGTCGATGGTGACCAGCGCGCCCACGAACGGGCGGCCGTCGCCCACGACCATGCACTCCGCGACCAGCGCGTGCGCCCGGATGCGGTCCTCTATCACCGCCGGGGCGACGTTCTTGCCGCCCGCGGTGACCAGGATCTCCTTCTTGCGGCCCGTGATCGCGAGGTAGCCGTCCTCGTCGAGGGTGCCGATGTCGCCCGTGTGGAACCAGCCGTCCGCCAGCGCCTCCGCCGTGGCCGCCTCGTTGTTCCAGTAGCCCGAGAAGACGTGTTCGCCGTGCAGCAGCACCTCGCCGTCGTCCGCGATCCGGACGACGGAACCGGGCAGCGGCTGACCGACCGTGCCGATCTTCTGCCGGTCCCACGGGTTGAACGCGGTCGCCGCGCACGACTCGGTCAGGCCGTAGCCCTCGAGCACCGTGAAGCCGATGCCGCGGAAGAAGTGTCCGAGCCGCTCGCCCAGCGGCGCCCCGCCGGAGATCGCGTACTCCCCGCGTCCGCCCAGCACCGCGCGCAGCTTGCTGAAGACGAGCCTGTCGAAGACCTTGTGCTTGATCCGCAGGCCGACCGAGGGGCCCGAGGGCGTCGCCAGCGCGCGGCTGTACGCGATCGCCGTCTGCGCCGCCTTGTCGAAGATCTTGCCCTTGCCGTCGGCCTGCGCCTTGGCGCGCGCCGAGTTGTAGACCTTCTCGAACACGCGCGGCACGCCCAGGATCAGCGTCGGCCGGAAGGAGGCCAGCTCGTCGGTGAGGTTCTTGATGTCCGGCACGCAGCCGAGCTTGATCGGGGCCATCACGGAGGCCACCTCGACCAGCCGGCCGAAGACGTGCGCGGCGGGCAGGAACAGCAGCACCGAGCACTCACCCGTACGGAACAGCGGCTTCAGCCGCTCCACCACGTTCCCGCACTCGGCGAAGAACGCGCGGTGCGTGAGCACACAGCCCTTGGGGCGGCCGGTGGTGCCCGAGGTGTAGACGATGGTCGCCGGGTCGTCCGCCTTCGCGGTCGCGCTGCGCTCCACGACCACGTCGTCGGAGACGTCCGCGCCGGCCGCGGTCAGCTCGTCGACCGCGCCCTTCTCGATCTGCCAGACGTGCCGCAGCTCCGGCAGCGATCCGCGTACCGACTCGACGGCGGCGGCGTGCGCGTCGCTCTCGACCACGACCGCGACCGCGCCGGAGTCGCCGAGGATCCACTGGACCTGCTCGGGGGAACTGGTCTCGTACACCGGCACGGTGACCGCGCCCGCGCTCCAGATGGCGAAGTCCAGCTGCACCCACTCGTACCGGGTGCGGGACATCAGCGCCACGCGGTCGCCGGGCCGGATGCCGGCGGCGATCAGGCCCTTGGCGGCGGCCACGACCTCGGCCAGGAACCGGGTGGCGGTGACGTCCGTCCACGCGCCTGCGACCTTGCGGCCCATGACCGCGACGTCGGGGTGCTGCGCGGCATTGCGGCGGATGAGATCCGTCAGATTGCCGTCCGTGGGGACCTCGTACAGGGCCGGAAGGCTGAACTCGCGCAAGACTGCTGCTCCTCGTCGGGCGCCGGTGCCACGGCTCTGTGTGATGCACCGGCTGCGGTCCAAGATCGGGCAGGTGCTCGTGGGGGGCGAGCACGACTGGACTGCCCGGACGTTACCCACCAGTACGCAGTTCCCGATAGGGGTTCCCGGCCAATGTTCCCTGCGTCACACGTCAATGGCTGGACACCGGGCAGACTATTCCACTTCGCCCATGACCCGGAAGCAACCGCAGGTCCGACCGCCTCTACCCGCGTCCCGCAGGGGGCTCTAGGGTGATCGTCATGCGAGGCATGCGAGTCAACGTGGTCAGCGACGTGCACGGCAATGCCAGAGATCTCGCCACCGCGGGTGACGGAGCCGACGCGCTCGTCTGTCTGGGCGACCTGGTGCTCTTCCTCGACTACGCCGACCACTCGCGTGGCATCTTCCCCGACCTCTTCGGTGTCGAGAACGCCGACCTCATCGTCGAACTGCGCACCGCCCGCCGCTTCGACGAGGCCCGCGACCTGGGCCGAAGGCTCTGGGCCGAACTCGGCATCGACCGCGAGAGCGCCATCGAGTCCGCGGTGCGCCGCCAGTACGCCGACCTCTTCGCGGCCTTCCCCACGCCGACGTACGCCACGTACGGGAACGTCGACATCCCCGCCCTGTGGCCGGAGTTCGCCCGGCCCGGCACCACCGTCCTCGACGGCGAGCGCGTCGAGATCGGCGGCCGCGTCTTCGGCTTCGTCGGCGGGGGACTGCGCTCCCCGATGCGCACCCCGTACGAGATCTCCGACGAGGAGTACGCCGCCAAGGTCGAGGCCCTGGGCGAGGTCGACGTCCTCTGCTCCCACATCCCGCCCGACGTTCCCGAGCTGACGTACGACACCGTCGCCCGCCGCTTCGAACGCGGCAGCCGGGCCCTGCTCGCGGCGATCAGGCGCACCCGCCCCCGCTACGCCCTCTTCGGCCACGTCCACCAGCCGCTCGCCCGCCGGATGCGGATCGGGGTGACGGAGTGCGTGAACGTCGGGCACTTCGCGTCCACCGGCCGGCCCTGGTCGCTGACCTGGTGAGCGGCCGGCGAGCCGGTGCGCCCGCACCGCGCGGCATGCCCCCGGCCACCGGCCGGGCCCGCCGCCGCCGGGCGTTCCGCTCGCGATAGCCTGCTCACACCACACCACCCCGGTCATCACGCACTGTTGAGGAGCCGCAGCGATGGCGGAACACACCAGCTCGAGCATCACGATCGATGCGGCGCCGGCCGATGTCATGGGCGTGATCTCCGACTTCGCGCGCTACCCCGAGTGGACCGGCGAGGTGAAGGAGGCCGAGGTGCTCGCCACCGACGCCGAAGGCCGCGCCGAGCAGGTCCGCCTCGTCCTCGACGCGGGCGCGATCAAGGACGACCACACCCTCGCGTACACCTGGCACGGCGAGAACGAGGTCAGCTGGACCCTGGTGAAGTCGCAGATGCTGCGCTCCATCGACGGCTCGTACAGCCTCGCCCCCGTCGGCGGCGGCGACCGCACCGAGGTCACCTACCAGCTCACCGTCGACGTCAAGATCCCGATGCTCGGCATGATCAAGCGCAAGGCCGAGAAGGTCATCATCGACCGAGCCCTGGCCGGCCTGAAGAAGCGCGTCGAGAGCGGCGCGGGAGCCTGATGCACCGGGTCCTCGTCACCGGGCTCGGCGGCGCGGGCCGCACCACCGTCGCAGCGGCCACGGCCCTCGCAGCGGCCGCGACGGGCCGCCGCACGCTCCTGCTGTCCGCGGAGGCGGACGCCGTCCTCGGTGTCCCGGTCACCGGCACGCCGGCCCGTCCGGATCGGATCGCCGACGGACTGTGGGCGGGCCTCGTCGACGCGGGCGCCGACTTCCGCGCCGAGTTCCTCGACCTCCAGAAACGCGCCTCGGCCGGACTCGACCTGCTGGGTGCGGCACGGCTGGAGGACGAGGAGCTCACCGAGCTTCCCGGCAGCGAGCAGTTCGCACTGCTGCGGGCCCTGACCGTCGCCTCCCGCGGCGACTGGGACGTCCTCGTCCTCGACATGCCGCCGCTGCGCGAGACCATCGCGCTGCTCGCCCTGCCCGAGCAGCTGCGCCGCTACCTGCGCCGCCTGCTGCCCGCCGAACGGCAGGCCGCCCGCGCCCTGCGCCCCATGCTCGCCCAGCTCGCCGGCGTGCCCATGCCCGCGCAGTGGCTGTACGAGACCGCCGAGCGCTGGGACAGCGAACTGGCCGGCGTCCAGTCCGTGATCGAGTCCGGGAACACCGCCCTCACCCTCGTCGCCGAGCCGGGTCCCGCGGCCGCGGACGCCCTGCGCACCGCACGCGCCGGACTGGGCCTGTTCGGCCACCGTGTCGGGACGGTCGTGGCCAACCGCTGCGTCCCCGAAGGCTCCGAGGACCCGTTCGTGGCCTCGCTCGGCGCCCAGCAGGAGCGGTGCCGGCAGGAATGGCTGAGCGCCTGGACACCGGCCGCCTCGGTCTGCCTGCTGCCCCACCTCGGCCGGGACCCGCGCGGCCTCGACGACCTCGCACGCCTGCAGAAGGAGGCGAACTGCTGCTCCTTCGAGCACCACTTCGCCGACGACCCGGAGGGCTACGGCCTCGACGGACTCGTGACGGCCCTGCACGGCGACCGGGAGGGACCCCGGCCGGGCCCGGGGCGGGTGGAGAACGTGCACGAGGAGGCCGTGCGCCGGCACGAGGAGATCGCCTCGCTCGCGGACACCGACAACATCTGGCACGGCCGGAACGGCAGGATCCCGAAGGAGCCGCGGCCCGGTCCCGCGGCGGACGACGGCACGCTGGTCTGGCACCTCGACCTGCCCGGCGCCGTCAAGGAGCAGCTCACCCTCGTACGCCGCGGGGATGAACTCCTGATCACCGTCGGACCGTTCCGCCGGATCCTGCCGCTGCCGTCCGCGCTGCGCCGCTGCACGGTGGCGGGCGCGGGACTCAGGGACGGCACCCTGAGCGTGCGGTTCACGCCGGACCCCGCCCTGTGGCCGCGGGGACGCTGAACGCCGTACCGCCGTTCGGGTAACGTCGAGTACACGAAGCCCTCAGCCCTGCCGCAGGAGTACGCCATGAGCGATGCCACCGAGCGTCCCGACGCCGACGCCGACGCCTGGGCAACGGCGTGCGAGGAGGACCTCAAGGCCGAGCAGGCCCGCCGCAGCGCGCAGTACGGGGCGCCGCCCGGTTCCGCGGCCGAGGAGCTCCGCAAACTCTTCGACGTCGTCGCCGACAAGGTCACCGCCTTCCAGACGTCGCTGCCCGGCATGGCCGCGCAGAACGCCGTACAGCAGTTCGTGAACCAGGCGAAGGCCGCCGTCGAGCCCGTCATCGAGCGAAACCCGCAGGTCTTCGACCATCTGGCGGCCGCCGGGGGCGAGCTCCTCGCCGCCTATCGCTCCGCCGTGGAGAACCAGGAGCGCCGCTGGACCCAGCGCTCCCACACCGCCAAGGACACCGACGACCCCCGCGACGACGGCCCCGGGCCGAGCGAGCACATCGACCTGGACTGACCGGCGTGTGCCCGCCCTCGGGTACGGTTGGCCGTAGCGGGGCTCGACCGAATACTGAGGGACACATGGGACTCACCATCGGCGTCGACATCGGCGGCACGAAGATCGCGGCGGGCGTGGTCGACGAAGACGGCGCCATTCTCGAGACGCACACCGTGCCCACCCCGTCGACTCCCGAGGGCATCGTGGACGCGATCTGCGCGGCCGTCGCGGGAGCCGGCCGGGGGCACGACATAGAGGCCGTCGGCATCGGTGCGGCCGGATACGTCGACGACAAGCGCGCCACCGTTCTGTTCGCGCCCAACATCCACTGGCGCCACGAACCCCTGAAGGACAAGGTCGAACAGCGTGTCGGCCTTCCCGTCGTCGTCGAGAACGACGCCAACGCGGCGGCCTGGGGCGAGTACCGCTTCGGCGCCGGTCAGGGCCACGAGGACGTCATCTGCATCACCCTCGGCACCGGCCTCGGCGGCGGCATCATCATCGGCAACAAGCTGCGCCGCGGGCGTTTCGGCGTCGCCGCGGAGTTCGGCCACATCCGCGTCGTCCCCGACGGTCTGCTGTGCGGCTGCGGCAGCCAGGGCTGCTGGGAGCAGTACGCGTCCGGTCGCGCTCTCGTGCGCTACGCGAAGCAGCGCGCCAACGCCACCCCGGAGAACGCGACCGTCCTGCTCGGTCTCGGCGACGGCACGATCGAGGGCATCGAGGGCAAGCACATCAGCCAGGCCGCGCGGCAGGGCTGCCCCGTCGCCGTCGACTCCTTCCGTGAGCTGGCGCGCTGGGCGGGAGCGGGTCTGGCCGACCTGGCCTCGCTGTTCGACCCGTCGGCCTTCATCGTCGGCGGCGGTGTCTCGGACGAGGGCGACCTGGTGCTCGACCCGATCCGCAAGTCCTTCCGCCGCTGGCTCATCGGCGGCCAGTGGCGTCCGCACGCCCAGGTCCTCGCCGCTCAACTGGGCGGCAAGGCGGGCCTGGTGGGCGCGGCCGACCTGGCCCGCCAGGGCTGAGCCCGTACGGCCGTGTGCCCGTCGCGTCCTCGTGGGATTGCGGCGGGCACCGTCGTATCTTGACCGCATGGCCACCAGCATGCTGCCCGCCCTTCCCAACTCCCGCACCGAACCGGACGGTTCGGCCGTGATCCGGGTGCTGAGCTACAACATCCGGTCGATGCGCGACGACGAGGAGGCACTGGCCCGGGTCATCCGCGCCTGTGCACCGGACCTCGTCCTCGTCCAGGAGGCCCCGCGGTTCTTCCGCTGGCGCAAGCACGCGGCGCGGCTCGCCGCCATGACGGATCTCGTGACGCTGTCCGGCGGCGCGACGGCCGCCGGGCCGCTGCTGCTGTGCTCGCTGCGGGCGACCGTGGAACGCACCGAGGACGTCCTGCTGCCGCTGACCCGCGGCCAGCACCGGCGAGGCTTCGCCACGGCGGTCGTCCGGTTCGCGGGGGCCCGGCTGGGGGTGGTCAGCTGCCACCTGAGCCTGCAGACGGACGAGCGCTACGCCCAGGCGGGGATGCTGCTGGACCGGCTGGCCGCGATGGGAACGCCGCACGCGGTCGCCGCGGGCGACATCAACGAACGCCCCGGCGGCCGGAGCTTCGGCCGCCTCGCCGGCTCGCTGCAGGACTGCTGGGCGGTGCACCCCTGGGGCGACGAACACACGTCGACGCCGGCGGATCCGCACCAGCGGATCGACGCGATCTTCGCGACGCGGGGGGTGGAGGTGCTGGGCTGCGGTGTCCCGCGGGGCCTGCCGGGCGTGACGGACGCGGACCTCCGGGCGGCCTCGGACCACCTCCCGGTCCTGGCGGCGCTGCGGGTGCCGGCGTCGTAGGTCCGGAGGAGCGCTGCGGGTGGGCCGGCCGCTGCGCGGAGCCGTTTCCCCACCCCGCCCCATCCCGTAACCGGGGGCGCCGCCCCCGGCCCCGGCGGCTCAAGCGCCGACGGGGCTGATTTCGCTGCGCGAAATCAGCCCTCCGGCGCTTGAGGACACCGCGCGAAGTGCGGTACCGGGTCCGGGCGGAGCCCGGTTACGGGGAAGGGCGGGGTGGGGAAACATCCGCCGCAGGCGCCACCGCCCCACGCCCCGCCGCCGCGCGCAGCGTCACCGGACGTGCCGACGGCGACGCGTCACACCACCGCGCCCCGCCCCGGATCCTCGTCATCGTCGTCGTCGCCCGACGACATCCGCGCCACCAGCGTCACGAACCCGCCCAGAAAGCCTCCGACGCACAGCGTCGTCAGCCACCACGTCATGTCCCACTGCAGCAGGACCGCCACGAGCATCAGCACCGGGCCGCCCACCACCGCCAGCCACGCGAACTTCGCCGTGACGTCCGCCTCCGGAAGCGGCGGCGGCTCCGGCGGGACGAAGTGGCCCTCGTCGCTCTCGTCGAAGTCGTCGTCGCTCGGCTCGGAGACCTGGTAGTCGCGCGGGCCACCTCCTCCGACCCCCGGCGCGAACGTGATCGAGCTGCCCAGCGCGGGCTTGTCGTCGGCGGAGTCCTCCGGCGGCCGTGACGACGGCGACTCGTTCACCCCGCTCTCCAGGCCCGCCAGGTCCTCGACGGACTTGAAGGGCTTGGCGCCCGGCGGGTCCGCCGGCTCCTCGCCGTACCCGGCGACGATGGCCGCCCACGCGGCCTCCTCGTCTATCGGCTGCGGCTCGCGGTCCGCATCGTGCTGCTCAGCCACCGGTCGTGCTCCCTCCCAGGGACTCCGTCGCGGGGGACCCCGTGGTCCCGGCCTCCGGAGCGAGCCGGCCGATGAACGCGTAACTCTCCTCGAAGATCCGCTCCGCATCATGGTCCAACGTCGCCACGTGGTAGCTCTGTTCCAGCAGGATCTCCGTGACGTCGATCGACGAGACGCGGCTCAGGATCCGCGCCGAGTCCGCGGCCGGCACCACATGGTCGTCGGGGCTGTGCATCAGCAGCAGCGGCTGCGTGACCTGCGGCAGCTCGCCGTCCACGAGCTGGAAGAACTGCCGGACCGAGTGCGCGGCGTGCAGCGGCACCCGGTCGTACCCCACCTCCACCACGCCCGGCTTCGCGATGTCGCTGGTCAGGCCCTTCGTGGACGGTACGAGGTGGCGCACCACGGGCAGCAGCGACGCCATCGCGCCGTGCACCTTGTTCGCCGGGTTGACCAGCGCGATGCCCCGGACGGCGTCCCCGTGCTTGGCGGCCAGGCGCAGGGTGAGCGCGCCGCCCATCGAGAGGCCGAAGACGAAGACGCGGCCGCACCGCTCCAGCAGGGAGCGCAGCTCGCGGTCCACCTCCGCGTACCAGTCCTGCCAGCCGGTCACCTGCATGTCCTGCCAGCGTGTGCCGTGCCCCGGCAGCAGCGGCAGGGACACCGTGAGCCCCCGCTCCGCCAGATACTCGGCCCAGGGGCGCAGCGACTGCGGGCACCCGGTGAATCCGTGACAGAGGAGGACGCCGACCTCGCCGCCTTCGTGGCGGAAAGGCTCGGCTCCAGGAAGGACCGGCACCGGGGTCTCCTGTTCGTGAGGTGTGCACATGAGTGGGACGAGGGGCGCGTGTGAGGCCCGAAGGTCTACTTCACGGTACGCGACCGGACCGACACCGACCAGGGCCGTCACCGTGCGAGCGGCGCCGGAACGGCGGGGGGAGGGGTCGCCACGGGTTAAGGTCTGTTCGAGAGCACACGGGAGGATTTCGAGTTGATCTACGGAGCCATGAAGTTCTCCATCGGGGGATCGCTGAAGCTCGCCTTCAGGCCCTGGGTGGAGGGCCTGGAGAACATTCCGGCCGAGGGCCCCGCGATCCTCGCGAGCAACCACTTGTCCTTCTCGGACTCGTTCTTCCTTCCCGCCGTGCTCGACCGCAAGGTCACCTTCATCGCCAAGGCGGAGTACTTCACCTCGCCCGGCGTCAAGGGCAGGCTGACCGCCGCCTTCTTCAAGGGCGTCGGCCAGCTCCCCGTCGACCGCTCAGGCGCCCGCGGTGCGGGCGAGGCGGCGATCAAGGCCGGGATCGACGTCATCGAGTCCGGCGGTCTGTTCGGCATCTACCCGGAGGGCACCCGCTCCCCGGACGGCCGGCTCTACCGCGGCAAGCCCGGCGGGCTCGCCCGCGTGGCGCTGGCGACCGGCGCGCCCGTGATCCCCGTCGCGATGATCGACACGGAGAAGATCCAGCCGCCCGGCAAGATCGTTCCCAAGCTGATGCGCCCGGGCATCCGGATCGGCAGGCCGCTGGACTTCAGCCGGTACCACGGCATGGACGGCGACCGCTTCATCCTGCGCTCGGTGACCGACGAGGTCATGTACGAGATCATGAAGCTGTCCGGCCAGGAGTACGTCGACATCTACGCGACGGCCGCCAAGCGGCAGATCGCCGACGCGGAGAAGGCCGAGAAGGCCGCCAGGGCCGAGGCGGAGAAGGCCGAGAAGGCGCGGCGTCCGGCGGCCTAGCCGACCGGACGCTGCTTCGGGGGGTGGGGGAGATGGCCGGGCGCGAGCGCGTCGTACGGATGTCGGTCGAGCTGCCGCTGTGGCGTGCGCTGGCCGGCTACCGCGTCCTGACGATGGTCTACGCGGTGCTGCTGTTCGTGTTCCAGCAGGACAAGTTCGAGCGTCCCGCCGTCGCGGTCGGCTTCCTCGCCGTGATGGTCGTCTGGACCCTCGCCACCCTGCCCAAGGTGTCCAACGCGGCCCGCTGCACGCGCGGATTCCTGATCGCGGATCTCACCCTGGCGCTGACCGGCATCCTGCTCACCCCGCTGGCCGACGCACAGGCTCAGACGCAGGACGGCCCCACGCTGCCGTCGATATGGACGGCGGGCTCCGTCCTCGCCTTCGCCATCAAGGGCGGCTGGCGCTGGGCCGGTTTCGCCTCCTCGCTGGTCGCCGTGGCCAACATCATCGAGCGCGGCGAGCCCAGCCGGGACACCTTCCACAACGTGCTGCTCGTCTGGGTCGCCTCCATCGCCATCGGCTACGTCGTCGAGGTCGCCCGCGCCTCCGAGCGCACCCTCGCCCGCGCCCTGGAGATCGAGGCCGCGACCCGTGAGCGCGAACGGCTGGCACGCGACATCCACGACAGCGTGCTGCAGGTGCTGGCGATGGTGCAGCGGCGCGGGACCGCGCTCGGCGGCGAGGCCGCGGAGCTCGGCCGGATGGCGGGTGAGCAGGAGGTCGCCCTGCGCAGCCTGGTCGCGGGCGGGCTGCTCCCGACGCCGCGTTCCGTGGCGGACGGGACGGCGGCGAAGGCGAGCGCCGGTCCCGCATCCGACGCGGCGCCGGGCGACGCCCGCACCGCCCTGGCAGGCCGCCTCCCCGAGGACCCGGACGAGCCGTGCGACGTGCGGACGCTGCTCGCTTCCTTCGTGAGCTCGCGCGTGACGCTCTCGGAGCCGGGCGCCCCGGTGCTGCTTCCCGCCCACGCGGCGGCGGAGGTGGCGGCAGCCGCGGGCGCCGCTCTGGACAATGTGCGCCGGCACGCCGGCGCGGACGCCCAGGCGTGGATCCTGGTCGAGGACTGGCCGGACGAGGTGATCGTCACGGTCCGGGACGACGGCCCCGGCATCCCCGAGGGCAGGCTCGCGCAGGCCGAGGGGGAGGGGCGGATGGGAGTGGCCCTGTCCATCCGCGGCCGGCTGCGGGACCTGGGCGGATCGGCCGAACTGGTCACGGTCCCGGGGCAGGGCACGGAAGTCGAGTTGAGAATCCCACGGGGGAAGGCGGAGAGATGACCGGAGAGCAGCCGATCAAGGTGATGGTCGTCGACGACCATCCGATGTGGCGGGACGCGGTCGCACGCGATCTGGCGGCGGCCGGGTTCGACGTGGTCGCCACGGCCGGGGACGGCGCGCAGGCCGTGCGCCGCGCCAAGGCCGCCGCTCCCGACGTCCTCGTCCTCGACCTCAACCTGCCCGAGCTGCCCGGCGTACAGGTGTGCAAGGAGCTCGTCGCGGCACTGCCCGGGCTGCGGGTGCTGGTGCTGTCCGCGAGCGGAGAGCACGCCGACGTCCTCGAGGCGGTCAAGTCCGGCGCCACCGGCTACCTGCTGAAGTCGGCGAGCACCGAGGAGCTGACGGACGCCGTGGGCCGCACCGCCGCGGGCGACCCCGTCTTCACGCCGGGCCTCGCCGGCCTCGTCCTCGGCGAGTACCGCCGCCTCGCCTCCGAGCCCGCCCCCTCACTGAGCGCCGACGCCCCGAAGGCCCCGCAGCTGACCGACCGGGAGACCGAGGTGCTCAGGCTGGTCGCCAAGGGGCTGTCGTACAAGCAGATCGCCGAACGCCTCGTCATCTCGCACCGCACGGTGCAGAACCACGTGCAGAACACCCTCGGCAAGCTCCAGTTGCACAACCGCGTGGAGCTCGTGCGGTACGCGATCGAGGCCGGTCTCGACGACGCCTGAGTCACCGTCACCCTCCGCCGTGGTACCCGTACGAGTGAATGCCCGTGCTCAAGGTCCCCGAGAAGCCCGGGAATTGACCGTTCGCCCCATCCCTGAGTGACCTGGATCACCATTAGCGTGACGGTCCTAGGGCCCATCCCAGGCGAAGGGAAGTTCCATGCGTGTCGGAGTACTGACCGGAGGCGGCGACTGCCCCGGCCTCAACGCGGTCATCCGCGGCCTCGTCCGCAAGGGCGTCCAGGAGTACGCGTACGAGTTCGTCGGCTACCGCGACGGCTGGCGCGGACCGCTCGAAGGCGATCTCATCCCGCTCGACATCCCCTCCGTCCGGGGCATCCTGCCCCGCGGCGGCACCGTCCTCGGCTCTTCGCGCACCAACCCGCTCAAGGAGGAGAGCGGCATCCGCCGTATCAAGGAGAACCTCGCCAAGCACGAGGTCGACGCGCTCGTCGCGATCGGCGGCGAGGACACGCTCGGCGTCGCGGCCCGGCTGTACGAGGAGTACGGCGTCAAGTGCGTCGGCGTGCCCAAGACCATCGACAACGACCTGTCCGCCACCGACTACACCTTCGGGTTCGACACGGCCGTCGGCATCGCCACCGAGGCCATCGACCGGCTGCACACCACGGCCGAATCCCACATGCGCGTCCTGGTGGTCGAGGTGATGGGCCGGCACGCGGGCTGGATCGCCCTGCACTCCGGACTCGCCGGCGGGGCGAACGTCATCCTCATCCCCGAGCAGCGCTTCGACGTCGACCAGGTCTGCGCCTGGGTGACCTCGCGCTTCCGGGCCAGTTACGCCCCCATCGTGGTCGTCGCCGAGGGCGCCATGCCCAAGGACGGCGACGCGGTCCTCAAGGACGGCACGCTCGACTCCTTCGGCCACGTCCGGCTCTCCGGCGTGGGGGAGTGGCTGGCGAAGGAGATCGAGAGCCGTACGGGCAAGGAGGCCCGCACCACGGTCCTCGGCCACGTCCAGCGCGGCGGCACCCCGAGCGCCTTCGACCGCTGGCTCGCCACCCGGTTCGGGCTGCACGCCATCGACGCGGTGCGGGACGGGGACTACGGAAAGATGGTCGCGCTGCGCGGCACCGACATCGTGCGGGTGCCGATCGCCGAGGCGACCGCCAAGCTCAAGACGGTTGACCCGGCGCTCTACGAGGAGGTCGGCGTCTTCTTCGGCTGAGCCCCGCCGGGCCGGGCGCCGCGAGGACGGACACGTCCCCGCGGCGCCGCCGGCCGCTCATACCAGGCGCGCCGGGTGGGCGGGGCGGGCCGGGACCGCCGAGAGAAGTTCGGTGACGAGGGAGACGCCGTCGAGCGTCAGCACCGACTCCGGATGGAACTGCACCGACGCGAACCGCGGTCCTCGCAGGGCGTGCACGTCCCCCGTCGCCGTGTCCCTGGCGACCTCCACCCCGCGGTCCGCGAGCAGGGCCGCCGCGCCCGCCGCGTCGCAGCGCGCGGTGAAGCTGTTGTAGAAGCCGACCGTCTCCTGCCGTCCGTAGAAGTCGATCCGTTCCTGAGCGCCCTGGTACGGCTCGTCCTTGCGGACGATGTCCAGACCCAGCTCGGCCGCGATCAGCTCGTGCCCGAGGCACACCCCGAGCAGGAAGGTGTGGTCCGAAGGACCTCGATGAGGGGCGGTGGTCGGGCGAGGGGCGGGCCCGCCCCGGTGCCCGCGCAGCAGATCGGCGGTGAGCCGGCGCAGCAGCCGCATCTTCGGGTCGGCGGCGTCGGCGGGATCACCGGGGCCCGGCCCCAGCACCACCGGCCCCGCGTGAGCGAGCGCCCGCTCCCGCAGGCCCGGCTCGTCGTACCGGCGCACCGACACCTCCAGGCCCGACGAACGCAGCAGGTGCGCCAGCATCGACGTGAACGTGTCCTCGCCGTCCACGACCAGGGCGTGCCCGGACAGCCGCGCGGAGCGTGCCCGAGTGCCGCGAGCAGGGGAGATCCCCTCCTGCATCCGCAGCCAGAACGGCGCCAGGTCCGCCCGCCGGGCGTCCAGCGCCGCCCTTACGCGCGGGTCGTCGGCGAGCCGGGGCCGCGCGGCCGGTTCCTCGGCGCGTCCCGGCACCGCCCCCAGGGCGGCCAGCACGGCCGCCGCCTTGGCGTGCGTCTCGGCCACCTCGCCCAGCGGGTCCGAGTGCCGCACGAGCGTGGCCCCGACCGGGACCCGCAGAGCTCCCTGCGGGTCGATGTCGGCGGTGCGGATCAGGATCGGCGAGTCGAGGGTCTGCGCGCCCGTCCCGTCCCGGCCGATCAGCGCCAGCGCGCCCGCGTAGTACCCGCGGCCGCCCACTTCGTGGCGCTCGATGACCCGGCACGCGTTCTGCACCGGCGAACCCGTGACCGTCGCCGCGAACATCGTCTCCTTCAGCACCTCGCGCACATCGAGGGAGGAACGCCCCCGCAACTCGTACTCGGTATGGGCGAGATGGGCCATCTCCTTGAGCCGCGGCCCCACGACGACACCGCCCATGTCGCCGACGGTGCACATCATCTTCAGCTCCTCGTCGACGACCATCGACAGCTCCTCGCGCTCCTTGCGGTCGTCGAGGAAGGCGAGCAGCGCCTCGGCGCTCGGGCCCTCGGGCGGATACCGGAACGTGCCGCTGATCGGATTCATCACGACCGTCCCGCCCGCCCCGCTCCCACCACCACCCTCAAACGAGAGCGCTTCGCGCTCGCCCCCCTCGCCGGTCATCCGCACATGCACCTCCGGACTCGCGCCCACCAGGGTCCGGGTGCCCGTGTGGACGACGAAGGTCCAGTACGCGCCCCGCTCACCGGCCAGCAGACGCCGGAACAGGGCCAGGGCGTCGGCGCGCGAGAAGCCGGGGATCCGTCCGGTGAAGGTGCGGCGGATCACGAAGTTCGCGCCCTGGCCCTGCCCGATCTCGTCCTGGATCACGCGGCGCACGATGTCCGCGTACTCCTCGTCGCCGACGTCGAAGGCCTCGCCCTCGACCCGTACGGAGTGCGCGGGGAGCGCCGCCAGGACCTCCTCCAGCGCGAACTCGTGGCTCTCGTCGGCGACCAGCACGGTGAGCGGCGTCCCGTCGTCGCGTACGTCGAAGCCGCGTTCCGCGATCTGCCGGAAGGGGACCAGCGCGAGTGCGGGGCGCTCGCCCCCGGGGAGGTGGGCGAGGCGCTCGACGTCGTGGACGTCCCCGATCAGCACCTCGACGGTGCGGTGGTCGCGACCGGGCGTACGGCGGTGCAGCAGGGCGAACGGCGGGCAGTCGTCGTCCAGGAGCCGGCTGACGAGGCTGTCGGTCATGCGGGGGTTCCTTCCGGGTGGGAGAGGAACGGCCGCTGGTCCGCAAACGCCGAAGGCCGCCCCTCGGGCGGCCTTCTCGATCCGGTGCTGCGCGCGATCAGGAGGTGGGCCGCCGATGTGCGGTCCACCACCAGTTCTGGATCTGCTGCGCGAACATGACGCCGACCCTAACGCATCCGCCCGCGGCGCCGCGGCTCGTCCCACGATGAGGACGGCCGCCGCGCCGCGGGCGGAGGTGCCTGCGGATGGCGTACGGGTCAGACCAGCAGGTTGTAGATCTGCCAGCCGTTGCCGACCGCCGAACGGGCGGCGAACGGGGCGGCCGGGTCGCCGGTGCCCCGGTAGAACCACAGGGCGCCGGAGGGCTCACGGCCCACCATGTCGGCGATGCCGTCCTTGTTCAGGTCCCCGGTGGCGTTCAGCGTGTTGAACATGTTCCAGCCGCCGCCGACCTTGACGCGTGCCGCGAACGGAGCGGCCGCGTTGCCCGTGCCCTTGTAGAACCACAGGTAACCGGACTTGTCCCGGCCGACCGCGTCGGCCTTGCCGTCCTTGTTCAGGTCCCCGGTGGCGATGAGCAGGCTGTAGGTCTGCCAGCCGTCGCCCACCTTGGTGCGAGGGGCGAAGGGAGCGGACGGCGTACCGGTGCCCTTGTAGAACCACAGGGCGCCGGTGGGCTCACGGCCCACCATGTCGCTGATGCCGTCGCCGTCGAGGTCCTTCGACCCGACGAGCATGTTGAACATGTTCCAGCCGGGTCCGACCTTGATGCGGGCCTGGAACGGCTGGTTCTTGTTGCCGCTGCCCTTGTAGTACCAGAGGTAGCCCGAGCTGTCCCGGGCGACCATGTCACCGGTGCCGTCGGCGCGGAGCGGGCCGAGGTCGGTGATCGCGGTGTAGCCCTGCCAGCCGCCGCCGATCCGGTAGCGGGAGTAGAAGGGCGGCGAGGTGCTGCCCGTGCCCTGGTACTGGTACAGCGAGCCGCCGGAGTCACGGCCCAGCAGGTTGAAGCGGGTGGTGCCGGCGTCGGGAGCGGTGGGCGCGGCCTCGGTGACCTCGGTCGACCTCACCCAGGCCAGGCGGTGGTTGTAGCGGATCGGGATGTAGATGTCCGTCTTGCCGACGACCCGGACCTGCGAGGAACCGAAGTAGTCGTCACCGAGGACCGCGTCGCCCGCCTTCGCGTACGCCTGGCCGGTCGCGACCGTGTACTTGGACAGGTAGTCGGGGTTGTCCGTCGGGGCCGTCTGACCGGTACCGGAGTAGGCCGACGCCTCGGGGAAGGACCGCCCGTACAGCTTGGCCCCGGTGATGGGCTTCACGAGCGTTCCACCGGTGACAGGCGCCGTGTACTGGCCGCCGGGGTTGCGGAACCACGCCTTCTTTCCGGCGTACCAGATCGCGGTCCAGTCGTTCTGCGCATCGGCGACGACGTAGGTGCCGCCGGCGACGACCTTGTTCGCCCAGTTCGGTCCTTCGGACCACAGGTACGTGGGGAAGTAGGGGTCGGTGATCGTGGCCGAGGACGTGGACGGCGACGTGTAGAGGTAGAGGAAGTTCGACGGGCGGGGGTCGACCGGCTTGGACGCGCCGCCGTAGGTCAGCGTGGGCTGGTTCGCCGTGGTGAACGGCGGCACGACACGCACCAGCTGGCCGGCCTTGAGCGGTCCGCCCGCGCCGCCGGCGCCGGTGGGCGCGCCCAGCAGCGACATGTAGTGGTTCCAGTCCCAGTACGGACCGGCGTCCCAGTGCATGCCGGCGACCTTGGCGTCCAGCTGTCCCGGCACCTCGTCGTGGCCGATGATGTGCTCACGGTCGATCGGGACGCCGTACTTGCCCGCCAGGAACTTCACCAGGGCCGCGGAGGACTCGTACTGGGGCTCGGTGTACCAGCTGCCCGCCTTGATGGCGTAGCCCTCGTGCTCGACGCCGATGTCGTGCATGTTCGCGGTCCAGTTGCCCGCGTGCCAGGCGATGTTCTTGTTCTCGACCATCTGGGTGACCAGACCGTCGGAGGCACGGATCAGGTAGTGCGCACTGCCCCTGGCCGTGGAGCTCTGGAAAGCGCTGATGGTGCCGGCGTAGCTGCCCTCGGTGTCGTGGACGACGATCCGGCGGACGTCGAAGCCGTTCGCCGGGCGGCTCGCCAGCGTGTAGTTGCGCTGGCCGGTGCTCGGGACCTCGGCAGGGATGTAGTTGCAGTTCAGGCCGGCCGGGCACTCGGGCGTCGGAGTCGCCGTCGTGCTCACGGTCGTCGCCAGCGGCAGCTTCGACGGCTTGACCGGATTCACGGTCGGGTCGGCCGGCAGAGTGACCTGCTGGCCGTCCGTCGTGAGCCTCTGCTCACCCTTCCGGATCGACTCGAAGACGCGCTTCGCGAACAGGTCGGCGCCCTTCTTGTCGGGCGACTGGCTGTAGCGCGCCACAGCCGCGTACCACTCGTCGGCCTCCTCGGGCAGGTCGCCCGTGGCCTCCTTCTGGTACTCGGCGAGCAGCGCGGCGCCCGCCCGGATGCTCTCGCCGGCGTCCGCCTTCACGGACTCCTCGGAGCTGTCGATCAGCTCGGCGGCCTCATCCAGCGTGTGCAGACGGGGGTCGTCGGTGTCGACCGTCTCCTTCGGCAGGGCCGCCAGCGCCTTCTCGGCGTCGAAGGTCTTCTCGATCTCCGGGTTGCCGCTCGCGTTCAGGTGCGCCAGGCGCTCCTTGTCGTCGTGCTGCTCGACGTCCCCCGGCTGGACACTGGTCAGCCCCATGACGTTGTACGCGCCGGTGACGCTCGGCTCGCCGCGGTGCGACTCCCAGCGCGTCTGACGGTACGAGACCGCCATCAGCACGCTCTGGGGAACGTCGAACTCCTCGGCGGCCTGCGCGAACTCCGCCTGCAGCTGTCCCCCCGGTGCCGCTGCCGCCGTGTCGCCGCCTCCGCCCAGCAGATCCGGCGACGCGACGGCGACCGTGCCGGCGACGGCCGACGCCACGACGGCGGCGGCCACTCCGTACAGGATCGATCGCTTCTTACGGTTTCTCCGATGTCTCGGATTCACGCCCCACCCCAGTTCAAGGCCCACCCCTGCGGGCTCGGAAGTGACGGCGACCGCGGCTCCCCGCCGGGTCGCAAGCGCTTGAGGCTAACACCGGGGCATGACAACGATGGCCCAGGGGTGGCGTCTCATCTGCTGAGCGGCGACATGGACAGCGCTCACGACCCCGTACTGTTGACGGCGTGACCGTGAACGCTAAGACCACCGCTAGCGGTGGCAACACCTGGCGAAACCTGCCCGCGGCGCAGCAGCCCGAGTACCCCGATGCCGAGGCTCTGCGCGATGTGATCGCGGACCTCGAGTCGTATCCGCCGCTCGTCTTCGCGGGCGAGTGCGACCAGCTGCGCGCCCGGATGGGAGCCGTCGCCAAGGGCGAGGCGTTCCTGCTCCAGGGTGGCGACTGCGCCGAGGCCTTCGACGCCGTGTCCGCCGACCACATCCGTAACAAGCTCAAGACCCTGCTCCAGATGGGCGCCGTGCTGACGTACGCCGCCTCCGTGCCGGTCGTCAAGGTCGGCCGGATCGCCGGCCAGTACTCCAAGCCGCGCTCCAAGCCGACCGAGACCCGCGACGGTGTCACCCTGCCCACCTACCGGGGCGACTCCGTCAACGGCTTCGACTTCACCGAGGCGGCCCGGGTCCCGGACCCGGAGCGGCTCAAGCGCATGTACCAGGCGTCCGCGTCGACGCTGAACCTGGTGCGCGCCTTCACCACCGGCGGCTACGCCGACCTGCGCCAGGTGCACGCCTGGAACCAGGACTTCGTGAAGTCGTCGCCGTCGGGTCAGCGCTACGAGCAGCTCGCCCGCGAGATCGACAACGCGCTGAACTTCATGAAGGCGTGCGGCACCGACCCGGCGGAATTCCGCACGGTCGAGTTCTACGCCTCCCACGAGGCGCTGCTGCTGGACTACGAGTCGGCGCTGACCAGGGTCGACTCCCGGACGGGACAGCTGTACGACACCTCGGGCCACATGGTCTGGATCGGTGAGCGCACCCGCCAGCTGGACGGGGCGCACATCGAGTTCGCGTCGAAGATCCGCAACCCGATCGGCATCAAGCTCGGCCCGACGACGACGGTCGACGAGGCGCTGACGTACATCGACCGCCTGGACCCGGAGCGCGAGCCCGGCCGGCTGACGTTCATCGTCCGCATGGGCGCCGACAAGGTCCGCGACAAGCTCCCGGAGCTGGTCGAGAAGGTGACCGCGTCGGGCGCGACCGTGGCCTGGGTGACCGACCCGATGCACGGCAACACCTTCGAGGCGGCGTCCGGCCACAAGACCCGCCGCTTCGACGACGTGCTCGACGAGGTCAAGGGCTTCTTCGAGGTGCACAAGGCGCTCGGCACCCACCCGGGCGGCATCCATGTCGAGCTCACCGGTGACGACGTCACCGAGTGCGTGGGCGGCGGCGACGAGATCTTCGTCGACGACCTGCACCAGCGCTACGAGACGGCCTGCGACCCGCGGCTCAACCGCAGCCAGTCCCTGGACCTGGCGTTCCTGGTGGCGGAGATGTACCGCGACCAGTAGTGACGGCCCGAAGACGGTGGGGCGCGGATCGATGTGATCCGCGCCCCACCGTCGTATCCCGGGCTTTTGCGACCCGCGGGCGGCGGGTAAGGTTAGGTTAGCCTCACCGATCAATCGGGATGGCAGTCCTTATCGATCCCGTCGATCTCCCGGGAGGTGAACCGCGTGTACGTCTGCTCGTGCTTCGGCATAACGGAGAAGCAGGTCAAGGAACACGCGGAGGCCGGTGCCTGCACCCCCCGCCAGATAGCGTCCGTGTCCAAGGCCGGGACGGACTGCGGTTCGTGCGTGCGCCGGATCCAGGGGCTGCTCGGCCGCGGGGCGTGCCCCCGCCGCGAGCTGCTGGAGAACGGCAGCAGTGCCGCCGTGCTGGCCGCCGATCCGGCGCCCGGGACCCGTCCCGCTCTCGACGAGGCCGCCTGAGCCTGCCGGGCCCGCGCCCGGGGGCGCGCGGAGGCGGGACTCAGCTGTCCGGCTGCTCGATCAGCTGGGCGATGTAAAGCGCCTCGCCGAGCTTCTCGACCAGCTCCAGCTGGGTGTCGAGGTAGTCGATGTGGTGTTCCTCGTCCGCGAGGATCGACTCGAAGATGTTCGCCGAGGTGATGTCGCCCTTGGTGCGCATGACCTCGATGCCCCGCCTGAGGCGGTCGATCGCCTCCACCTCGACCTGCCGGTCGGCCTGGAACATCTCGGTGACCGACTGCCCGATCCGTACGTGGAACAGGCGCTGGTAGTTCGGCAGGCCCTCCAGGAAGAGGATGCGGTCGGTGAGGACCTCGGCGTGCTTCATCTCGTCGAAGGACTCGGCCCGGGTGTACTTGGCGAGCTTCGTCCAACCGAAGTTCTCCTGCATCTTCGCATGCAGGAAGTACTGGTTGATCGCGGTCAATTCGGCAGTCAGCTGCTCGTTGAGAAACTCGATGACCTCGGGGTCGCCCTGCATCGCAGAGGCTCCTTCCGCGCGTATGACTGGCAGGTGCGCGCATCCTTGCACCGTGGCAGGGGGCCGTCCAGTAAGTGCCTCCTTAGTAGGAGTTGCCCGAATCGGCCCAGACCTGGTCATGACCACCCCTCCCGGTCTGTCACCATTGGAGGCATGGGTCAGCCGGAGAGCCGGGAATACCGCGCACCAGAGGAGTCCGAGCTTCCGCCGGGGCAGCGACTGCAGCGCGGCTGGCCGGTCACCCACTACGGCCCCGTCCCCAAGTTCAAGCCGGACCGCTGGGAGTTCAGGGTCTTCGGCGCCACCGCGGACGGCGACAAGCACTGCTGGAACCACGAGGAGTTCTCGGCGCTGCCCTTCTCCACCGTCGTGGGCGATCTGCACTGCGTGACGAAGTTCAGCATGGTGGCGGCCGAATGGGGGGGTGTGCCGGCCCGTACGATCGTGGAGCTCGCCCCGCCGGCGCCTGCCGTCACCCATGTCATGGTCTGGGCCGAGTACGGCTTCAGCGCGAATCTGCGGCTGTCCGACTTCGTCGCGGAACGCACGATCTTCGCCACGCACAAGGACGGTGAGCTCCTCACCGCCGAACACGGCTTCCCGCTGCGGCTCGTCGTGCCGCACCTGTACGCCTGGAAGGGGCCCAAATGGGTCCGCGGCGTGGAGTACATGACCGCCGACCGCCGCGGCTTCTGGGAGGAGCGCGGCTACCACAACGTCGGCGACCCCTGGAAGGAGCAGCGCTACTCCTACCAGGAGGAACCGGGAGACGGCCCCGAGTTCTGAGGACTCCGGGCTGCGGGGGCGGCGGCGTCAGTGGTGGTACTGGTGGACCACCGCGTGACCCTTGCCCCGGCCGATCATCCACTTGTTCACGGGCGTCGTGACCAGGAAGGCGATCAGGAACGCGAAGGCGAGCGCGCCCCAGAACAGTCCGTCCGCCAGGTGGGCGTCCATCGCGCCGGGCACCAGCAGCAGGACGCCGTTGTCGACGACCTCCATGACGGTGATGGACAGCGTGTCGGCGGCCAGCGCCACGCCGATCGCGGTCTTCAGGCCCACGCCCGCGCGCACCACGGCCCACAGGGTGAGTGAGTAGCCGAAGAAGAAGGCCAGGACGATGGCCAGCGCCATGGTGGGGGCGTTGCCCCAGCCCAGGGCGGTGCCGATGATCATGCCGAGCACCTCGCCGATGGCGCACCCCGTCAGGCAGTGCAGCGTGGCCTTGGCCGCCATGGACCAGCTGACCTTGCCGCCGCCGTGGTGGGAGTGGGCGGGGTGGTCGTGCCCGGGGTGGGCGGCGTGGTCGTGGTGGCCGCCGTGCGGAGCCGGGGCGGCCCGGTCGTGGGCCGCGTGGTCGTGCCCTGTGTGCTGTGCGTGCGTCTCGTGCTGCATGGCGATGCCCCCAACGTCAGGTAGCGGTTCCTGCCGACAGCAAGAACCGTATACCCCCCAGGGGTATTCCTCAATGGCTCGCCGAAGATCCGTCAGCGGAGTTTCTTCAGCAGTGCCACGTCCGCCGCGTGCCCCTCCTTGCCGCCCGGTGTCTCGATGATCAGCGGGACGCCCTCGGTGGCGGGATGGGCCATGAGCTCGCGGAACGGCTCCTCGCCGATGTGTCCCGCGCCGATGTTCGCGTGACGGTCCCTGTGCGCCCCCACCACGTCCTTCGAGTCATTGGCATGGATCAGCTTCAGCCGGCCCTCCCCGACCGTCGCGACGAGCTCGTCCAGCGTCCGCGCCACACCCTGCGGGGCGGCCAGATCGTGCCCCGCCGCGAAGATGTGGCAGGTGTCCAGGCAGATCCCCAGCCGGGGGTGTGCGTCGAGCGCCTCGAAGTAGGGCCCGAAGTCCGAGGCCAGGTAGCAGAGCGACGAACCCTGGCCCGCCGTGGACTCCAGCAGCAGACACGGGTCGTCCTCGTGCGTCAGCTCGTCCAGCAGCGGCAGCATCCGCTCCCGCACCTGCGCCAGGGCCACCTCGCGGCTGCGTCCCCCGGTCGCCGAACCCGTGTGCACGACGACACCCGGGGCACCGATCTGCCGCGCCCGGCGCAGCGAGTGACGCAGCGAGATCACCGACTGCTCGACGGTTGCCTCGGTGTGCGAGCCGAAATTGATCAGATACGGGGCGTGCACCCAGGCCGAGAGACCGTCGGCAACGCACTCCGCGCGGAACTTCTCGTCCTGCGCGGGATTTCCGACGGGCGTCGCCCAGCCCCGCGGATTGGCGACGAAGACCTGCACGGCCTCCGCCTCCAGTTCCCGCGCGTAGGCCAGGCCGGTCGTGGCCAGGCCGCCGGCCACCGGGACGTGGCCGCCGACGGGGTTGCGCATGAGCACTAGAGTCCCTTGATCTTGATGGTGATCGTGCTGCCCTCAGGGGCCTCGTCGCCGCCCGCCACCGACTGGCTCTCGACCGTCTCGCCGAGGAACGGGAAGTTCTTCTTCACGTCCACCACGAAGCCCGCCGCCTCCAGAGCCGCGGTGGCGTCGTCGACGCTGTCGCCCACCACGTCCGGAACCTCGACCAGCCGCGGTCCCTTGGACACCGTGAGCGTGATCGTGTCACCGGCGGCGAGCCGTGTGCCCTCCGCGGCGGACTGCCGCGCGACCGCACCCGCCTCGTGCGGCGAGTTGATCCGCTGGGCGGCCACCTTCACCTTGAGACCGGCTTCTTCGAGCTCGGCGGTGGCGTCCTGAACGGACTCCCCGGTGACGTCCGGGACGTCGATCGGCGCGCCCTTGCTGACCACGAGCGACACCGCGGTGTCCGGGCTGCGGCTGCTGCCCGCCTCGGGATCGGTGCCGATCACCGAGCCCCGGGGCACGCTGTCGTCGAACTTCCTGGTCACCACACCCGGTGCCAGGCCCGCCGCGCGCAGCTCGCGCTCGGCCTCGGCGAGCGGCCTGCCGACGACATCCGGCACCTGCACGATCCTCGGGCCGCGCGAGACGATCAGCGTGACCGAGCCGTTGCCGCGGATGCGCTCGCCCGTGGCGGGATCGCTGTCGATCACCGAGCCGCGGGGGACCGTCTCGCTGAAGTCGTGGCGGACCTTGCCCGCTTCGAGACCGGCCCGGTCGAGCTGCCGGCGGGCGTCCTTCTCCGTCTTGCCGATCACCGCCGGGACGCGGGTGAACTGGCCGGAGTTGATGTACCAGACGCCCGCGCCGATGCCGAGGAACGCGACGACGGCGACGATCAGGGCGAACACGCCGCGGCGGGCGAGCGGGCCCCGGGCGGGACCGGGCCGCCTCTCGGGCGGCCGTGAGGAGGGCGGCGGCATGGTCAGCCGCGCGGTGTGATGGACCTTGGGCTGCTCGCGGGGCAGCGCGCGGAGGATCACGTCCGTGGGCGCGTCGTCCGGGGCGGTGTCCGCGGGGGCGTTCTCGCCGCGGGCCTTCGGCGGCACCGCGTCCAGCTGCTCGTCATCGAGTGCGGCACGCGCCTCACGGGCCTGCGCCAGGAGGGCGACCGCGTCGTGCGGCCGGATGTCGGGGTTGCGGGCGGTCGCGCTCGCCACGAGGTCGTCCAGCTCGACCGCGAGACCGGGCACAAGGGCGGAGGGAGCGGGGACGTCCTCGTTCAGGTGCTGGTAGAGCACCTGGGCGGGGGTGTCGCCGGAGTGCGGCTTGCCGCCCGTGAGCATCTCGTACAGCACGACACCGCAGGCGTACACGTCGGCGCGGGTGTCGGCCGTGCCGTACTCGATCTGCTCGGGCGCGAGGTACGAGACGGTGCCCAGCACGGTGCCGGAGGTGTTGGTGACCGAGCCGACCGCGCGGACCAGCCCGAAGTCGGCGACCTTGACCCGGCCGTCGTCGCCTATCAGGACGTTCTCGGGCTTCATGTCCCGGTGGACGAAACCGGCCCGGTGCGCGGCGCCGAGCGCGGCGAGCACGGGCTCCAGGATGTCGAGGGCTGCCCGGGGCTGGAGCGCGCCGCGCTCGCGCAGGACGTCGCGCAGGGTGCACCCGGCGACGTACTCCATCGCCAGATAGACGTACGCGCCCTCGGCCCCCTGGTCGAAGACCCCGACCACATTGGGGTGCGCCAGCCGGGCCACGGACTTCGCCTCGCGGATGAACCGCTCCACGAACGTCGCGTCGGTGGCGAGGTCGGGGTGCATCACCTTGAGCGCGAGGACCCGGTCGAGCCGGGTGTCGACGGCCCGGTAGACCGTGGCCATGCCGCCGACGGCGATACGCGCGTCGACGCGATAGCGGCCGTCGAGCACCTGCCCGACGAGGGGGTCTGAGAGGGTCGTGTCCACCCGGCGATTCTACGAGGCCGGACCGTTCGCTCCGCCCGCCCCGGAACCGCTTGCAGCGCACCTGTGACGGTTGTCGTGAACCTGCGGGGGACGTGCTCCCGGGGCAGACCCCGCTCCCGTGCCCGGCCCGGCGGCCGTCGAGGTACGGCCGGCAGCCACAGGGGCGGGGGCGGGGGAGACCCGGTTCGGGTGAGGACACAGCCGTGCGGCGGCCCCACCGCTCCGACGGGGTCAGAACGCGGGGCGCTCCGGGTCCAGCAGCGCCCGGCCCTCCGTCGGCGACGACGCCTCCGCGAAATGGCGGCGGGGGATGCGGCCCGCCCGGTGTGCGAGGCGGCCGGCCTCCACCGCGTGACGCATCGCCTCCGCCATGAGCACCGGCTCCTGCGCCCGGGTCACCGCCGACGCCAGCATCACCGCCGCGCATCCCAGCTCCATCGCCAGCGCCGCGTCCGACGCCGTGCCCGCGCCCGCGTCCAGGATCACCGGTACGCCCGCCTGCTCCGTGATCAGCTGGAAGTTGTGCGGGTTGCGGATGCCGAGCCCGGACCCGATCGGCGAGCCCAGCGGCATGATCGCCGCGCAGCCCACGTCCTCCAGCTTCCGCGCCAGCACCGGGTCGTCGTTGGTGTACGGCAGGACCGTGAAACCGTCGTCGACCAGCGTCTCGGCCGCCTCCAGCAGTTCCACGCCGTCCGGCAGCAGCGTGCGCTCGTCCGCGACGACCTCCAGCTTGATCCAGTCCGTGCCCAGCGCCTCCCGCGCGAGCCTCGCCGTCAGCACGGCCTCACCGGCGGTGAAACAGCCGGCCGTGTTCGGCAGGACCTGGATGCCCAGTCCGGTCAGGACGGACAGGACGGACCCCTGCACGGTCGGGTCGAGACGCCGCATCGCGACCGTGGTGAGTTCCGTGCCGCTCGCGATCAACGCGCGTTCCAGTACGTCGAGGCTCGGCGCCCCGCCCGTACCCATGATCAGTCGCGAGGTGAAGGTGGTGCCGCCGATGGTGAGACGGTCGTCGGCCACGGCGCTCAGCCTCCCTGCACGGCGGTGAGGATCTCGACACGGTCGCCGTCGCCGAGCCGGGTGTCCGCCCACTGGCTGCGCGGGACGACGGTCTCGTTGACGGCGGCGGCCACACCCGAGGGGGCCGTGGTGAGGGCCGCCACCACGGTGTCCAGGGTGGCGCGGTCGGCGAGCTCGCGTGTCTCGCCGTTGACGGAGACGTTCATGCGGGCTGCTCCTGACGTACGCGTGCGCCGGCGCGGGCGAACCGGCGGGGGCTGAACGGGTCGGCGAACTCCGGTACCCGACCGCTGGTGAGCGCGTCGGCGAGCACGTCGCCGGTCACGGGCGTGAGGAGCACGCCGTTGCGGTAGTGGCCGGTCGCGAGCAACAGCCCCGGCAGCTCGGTGAATCCGAGCATCGGCGCGTTGTCCGGGGAGCCGGGGCGCAGCCCGGAGCGCGTCTCGGTCAGCGGCAGTTCGGTGATGCCGGGCACCAGTTCGTGCGCGTCCCGCAGCAGTTCGTACACGCCGCCGGCGGTGACGGTCGTGTCCCAGCCCAGCTCCTCGCTGGTCGCGCCGACCACGAGCTCGCCGTTCTCGCGCGGCACCAGGTACACCTGGCTGCCGCGCACCACCGCCCGCACCGTGCGGGACAGGAAGGGCGCGTACGGGCCGGGCACCGTCAGCCGCAGGACCTGACCCTTCACGGGCCGTACGGGAGGCAGGACGTCGTCGGGCACCCCGCCGAGGCGGCCGCTCAGGCTGCCGCCCGCCAGCACGACCTGGTCGGCGGCGAGTTCCGTTCCGTCGTCCAGGACCGCGCCCGTGGCGCGGT
Organism: Streptomyces sp. NPDC049597; assembly: GCF_040675505.1. NCBI lineage: Bacteria > Bacillati > Actinomycetota > Actinomycetes > Kitasatosporales > Streptomycetaceae > Streptomyces > Streptomyces sp. NPDC049597. Next base: position 38,240 of record NZ_JBFAOY010000001.1, on the reverse strand, counting down.
CGTCCACGACCAGCAGCCGCTCCGCCCAGGCGCGACGGAAGCCGACCCCGGCCCGCTCGCAGGCGACGACCAGTGCCGTGGCGAGCCGCCGCGGATCCACCTGGTGGTCCCCGTCGACGCGCAGGCCGCCGCGCACCACCGGCGCGAGCATGGGCTCCAGGCGGCGGCACTCGCGACCGGTCAGCCACTCCGACTCCAGGCCCGAACGGCGTTGCAGGGCGTGCAGTTCCCGCAGGTGCGCGCGGTCGTCGGTGTCGAGGGCGACGGCGAGTGTGCCGCACGCGCGGTAGCCCACCGACAGTCCGCTCGCCTCCTCCAGCTCGGCGGCGAACGCGGGGTAGCGCCGGGCCGATGCGAGGTTCAGACCGAGCAGTGTCTGCTCGCCGTAGTGGAGTTCGGTGACGGCGGCCAGCATGCCGGCCGCGACCCGCGCGGCCCCGCCGCCGGGCTCCGGATCGACGACGGTCACGCGCAGCCCGCGCTGCGCCGCACGCCAGGCCGTGACCAGGCCGATGATCCCGCCCCCGACGACGAGGACGTCGGGTGCGTCTGGTGTACGAGACATGGGCGTCCAGCCCCTCCCTTCGCCGGCATGACCCGGATCAGGTTCGTACGGTCGGAGGCCGCCAGCCTCCCTCTCAGCCCGGTGCGTCCGGGCTCCCGCGAGTGCCTTACGGTGGCCACCCTAACCCCACGCCCAGGCGCGCAGTAAGGGAGCCGCCGTCCCCCGGCGCGGGTGTGCAGGAGGTGGACGCAGTGGCGATATCGCTCGACGGACTGGTGCTCGCGCCGGTGGCGGACCAGGCCCCGGGCCAGGTCGGCACCCGCACCCGGTTCCTCTACCACGAGGAGCGGGGGCGGATCTGGGCCGAGTACGAAGGCGGCGACGTGGTGCGCGGCCACCTCGTGGGCACGCGCGTGGGGGACCGGCTGGACTTCCGTTATGTCCAGTTGAAGACGGACGGCGCGACCTCCAGCGGCCACTGCCTGTCCACCGTCGTCGAACTCCCCGACGGGCGGGTGCGCCTGGAGGAGGCCTGGGAGTGGGAGTCGCAGGAGGGCAGCGGGACCAGCGTCGTCGAGCAGCTGCTGCCTGAGGGACCGTCAGAAGCCTAAGGTGGTCCGGTGAGCGAGCACACGCAGGAGCAGGCAGGGGACGGACGGCGCGTCGTCGTGGTCGGCGCGGGCATGGCCGGGGTGCAGACCGCGGTCGCCCTGCGCGAACAGGGCTTCACCGGACCGGTCACCCTCATCGGCGCCGAACCGCACCAGCCGTACGACCGGCCGCCGCTCTCCAAGGCGATCCTGCTCGGCACGGCGGAGGGCTCCGCGTTCGACATCGACTTCGACGCGCTCGGCGTCGACCTGCGGCTCGGCTGCGAGGTGACCGGCGTACGCCCCGGGGCGCACGAGGTGGACACCGCCGCCGGACCCGTCCCGTACGACGTCCTCGTCCTCGCCACCGGAGCCGAGCCCGTCGCCCTGCCCGGGACCGCTGGTGTCCCGGGCGTCCATCTGCTGCGCACGCTCGACGACGCGGCCCGGCTGCGGCCCGTCCTCGCGCGGCAGCACGACATCGTGGTGGTCGGGGCGGGGTGGATCGGCGCGGAGTTCGCGACCGCCGCGCGCGAGGCGGGCTGCGCGGTGACCGTCGTGGAGGCGGCCGACCGTCCGCTGGCCGGCTCCCTGCCCGCCGAGGTCGCGGCGCCCATGGCCCGCTGGTACGCCGAGGCGGGTGCCGAGCTGCTCACCGGCGAGCAGGTGGCCGCCGTCGAGCCGGGCACGGTGGTGCTGGCCGGATCGGGGCGCAGGATCGCGGCCGGGGCCGTCGTCGTCGGCATCGGCGCCAGGCCCGCGACCGCCGCCCTCGCCGGCAGCGGCATCGAGCTCGGCCCCGACGGCGCGATCGTCGCCGACCGGCACCTGCGCACCTCCGCGCCCGACGTCTACGCCGTGGGGGACTGCGCCTCCTACCCCTCGGGCCGCTACGGCACGCGGCTGCTCGTGCACCACTGGGACAACGCCCTGCAGGGTCCGCGTACGGTCGCGGCCGGCATCCTCGGGGCCGCCCCGGTCTACGACCCGGTGCCGTACTTCTGGTCGGAGCAGTTCGGACGTTTCGTGCAGTACGCGGGCCATCATCCGGCGGGCGACACGCTGCTGTGGCGCGGCGCCCCGGCCGTGGACGCCCAGTGGTCGGTGCTGTGGCTGCGCGAGGGCGTGCTGGTCGCGCTGCTCGCCGTCGACAGGCCGCGTGACCTGGCACAGGGCCGCAGGCTCGTGGCGTCCGGCGCGCGGCTGGACCCGGCCCTGGCCGCCGACCCGTCCGTCCCCCTGAAGGCGGCGACCGCGTAGGCGTCGGCTACCGGCTGTCAGTCGCAGATGGCAGGCTTGTTCCTGTGACCGAGATTGACGCAAAGATCGATGCTCTCGTCCCCGCCTGGCTCCACCTGCCCGACATCGCGGAAATGCTCGATGTCGAGGTGACGCGCGTGCGGCAGCTGGTCAAGGAGGGCCAGCTCATCGCCGTCCGCCGTGGTGAGAACAGGACACTGCAGGTGCCTGCCGCCTTCATCGACGGCAACAAGGTGGTCAAGGGCCTCTCCGGGACCCTGACGCTGCTGCGGGACGACGGCTTCACCGACGAAGAGATGCTGGAGTGGCTGTTCACTCCCGACCCGACCCTGCCGGGCACCCCGGCGCAGGCCCTGAGCGAGAATCGCGGCACGGAGGTCAAGCGCCGGGCTCAGGCGCTCGCCGTCTGACGTCCGTCCCGACGTCCCCGTCCTGACAGGACGGCCTCGTCCCGAACCATCGGAGCGCGCGGGTACGGGCGGGAGCCGCACGGCCCCCGCCCGTACCCGCGCGCCGCTCATCACCCATCCTGCGGGGGGAAGCACCATGTCCACGGCTCGCGAACTGCTCGGCGACGCCCGCCTGTACCTGTGCACGGACGCCCGGAAGCGCCAGGGCGACCTGGCGGAGTTCCTGGACGCCGTGCTCGCCGGCGGCGTCGACATCGTCCAGCTGCGCGACAAGGGCATGGAGGCGGGCGAGGAGCTGGAGCACCTCCGGGTCTTCGCCGACGCCTGCCGGCGCCACGGCAAGCTCCTCGCGGTCAACGACCGGGCGGACGTGGCCCACGCCATCGGCTCGGACGTGCTGCACCTGGGCCAGGGCGACCTGCCCGTTCCCGCCGCGCGGGCGATTCTGGGCGAGCGGGTGCTCATCGGCCGCTCGACGCACGCCGAGGCCGAGGTGGACGCGGCCGCCGCCGAGCCCGGCGTCGACTACTTCTGCACCGGCCCCTGCTGGCCCACCCCCACCAAGCCGGGCCGCTTCGCCCCCGGCCTCGGTCTCGTGCGCTACGCGGCCTCGCTCGGGAGCGACCGGCCCTGGTTCGCGATCGGCGGCATCGACGCGTCCAACCTGGACGAGGTGCTGGACGCGGGGGCGCGCAGGGTCGTCGTCGTACGGGCGATCACGGAGGCCGACGATCCGGCCGCGGCGGCCGCCGGTCTGGCGAAGCGGATCAGGGAGCGCAGCGCCTGAGCGGGCGGACTGACACGGGCGCGGCGGGCCGCCGGTGCCGCCACGGTGTCTCACGGGTGTCCAGAGTATGGACACGAGACAGGCAAAAGGCGACAAAATCCCCTGATCTGGTTGGGTGACCCGCCAGGCCTGGCTAACCTGCCCGTATGGCCCTCGGCACTGCTTCCACAAGGACGGATCGCGCGCGCACCGTGCGCGACATGCTCGCGACAGGCGAGACGACGTACTCCTTCGAGTTCTTCTCGCCCAAGACGGACAAGGGCGAGAGGAACCTCTGGAACGCGCTGCGCAGGGTCGAGGCGGTCGCGCCCGACTTCGTCTCCGTCACCTACGGCGCCGGCGGGTCCACCCGCGCCGGCACCGTGAAGGCCACGCAGAAGATCGCCGCCGACTCCACCCTCACCCCGGTCGCCCACCTGACCGCCGTCGGCCACTCCGTCGCCGAACTGCGCAACATGATCGGCCAGTTCGCCGACGCGGGCATCCGCAACATCCTCGCGCTGCGGGGCGACCCGCCCGGCGACCCGATGGGCGAGTGGGGCAAGCACCCCGAGGGCGTGATGTACGCCGCCGAGCTGGTGCGGCTCATCAAGGAGTCCGGCGACTTCTGCGTCGGGGTCGCGGCCTTCCCGGAGATGCACCCGCGTTCCACCGACTGGGACACGGACATCCGGCACTTCGTCGACAAGTGCCGCGCGGGCGCCGACTACGCCATCACACAGATGTTCTTCGAGCCCGAAAACTATTTCCGCCTCCGTGACCGCCTTGCCGCGGCGGGCTGCGAGACCCCGATCATCCCCGAGGTCATGCCCGTGACCAGCGTGAAGCAGCTGGAGCGGCTCCCGCAGCTGAGCACCGCCGCCTTCCCCGACTCACTCCGGGACCGGATCCTCTCGGTCAAGGACGATCCGGCCGCTGTACGCTCCATTGGCATCGAGTTCGCGACGGAGTTCTGCGCACGGCTGCTGTCCGAGGATGTCCCGGGACTGCACTTCATCACGCTCAACAACTCCACGGCGACGCTCGAGATCCACGAGAATCTCGGACTGCACCAGCAGTCGTGACCGGCCATACCCGCCACAACCCCGGGCGGCGGCCGCAGGAGGGGGACGGGCATGGGCTGGACGGTCCTCTACATCGCGTTCGGCATCGTCGCGCTGTGGCTGCTCGGTGAGGTGCTGCTGCAGTACAAGGCGCGACTGCGCTGGCGCGTTCTGGCCTTCGGAGGGTTCCTCGGCGTCGTCGTCGGCGTGCTGCTGCCCTCCGTCGTGGTGATCGCGCTCGGCGCGGCCGCCTTCGCCGTCGGCCAGACGTACGTCACCCTCTCCTTCCGGCGCGGCTTCTCCACGGGGTGGGCGCTGGGCGGCAGCCCGGGGGTCAGCAGGCGCCGCAGGTCCGCCCCCGCGGAGGCCGAGCGGGAGCCGACGCTGGAGGTCTCGGACCTCTCCTACGAGTCCTCCGAGCCGCCGCACGCCCCCGAGGCGCCCGAGGTCTACGAACCCCAGCCGCTGCCTGACGAGACCGGTCAGTACGGCATATACACCGAGGACGCCTACGCTGCCCGGCAGCAGGAACAGGAACCGCATCAGCCCTACGCCGCGTACGGCGCGGCCCCCACCGGCTACGGGGCGTACGACGCCTACGGCGACCAGGGGCAGCCCCGGCAGCCGGCCGACGCAAGCCCCTACGACTACGGATCCGGCCAGCCGTACCCCGCCTACGCCGACCCCTACGGCAGCGGACAGCAGTACGCGGCCTCCTACGGCGGCTACGACACCTACGGAACGCAGCATCCGTACGCCGACCCGTACGCGCAGCAGTACGGCGACACGCCGGCGGGCGGGGTCTGGGTGCCCCAGCAGCGCGACGGCGACCAGCAGATCCCTCCGATGCCACAGGAACAGCCGTCGCCGTACGGCTACGAGGCTGGATCCGGCCACGACGAGCAGCAGTACCGCTACTGAGCCGCCCGCACGGCCACGGGCCGGCGGTCAGTCCGGCCCGTCCCACGCGCGTCTCACGCCCGTCTCACGCCCGTCTCACTGGGAACCGCGGAACTCCGCGCCCTCCACGATCAGCCCGGCCACCAGCGCCCCCGACATCCCCGCGTGCGCCAGCCCGCCGCCCGGGTGCGCCCAGCCCCCGGCGACGTACAGGCCGGGCAGCCGCGCGGCGTTCGCCACGGGCAGGAAGGCGCCGGACGCGCCCGCGAGCGCCGGGGCCGGGATCCGGTCCGTGCCCGTGTCGTGCCGGGTGTCCTCGGGGCTGCGCACCTTGCGCCACAGGATTCGCCCCCGCAGGTCCGGCACCGCGGTCGCGGCCGCCGCGACCATCCGGTCAGCGGCCTGCTCGGCGGCCTCGGCCCAGGACTGCCCGCCGTGCAGGCCGTTCGGCACGGTGGAGACCAGCGTGACCGTCTCGTGGTCGCCGTCCGGCCGCAGCAGCGGGTCGTCGGGCCGCAGGACCGTCACCGTGGGGTGGGGTGCCGTGCGCCCGGCCGCGATCGCGTCCCACTCGGCGGCCGGGTCCGGCGCGTGCACCACGGTGCGGTGCACGGCAGCAGCCTCACGGCCCCCCCGCAGGGCCAGATGTACGGTCACCCGCCCGGTCCGCACCCGCGACTGCCAGTGCGGCCGCTGCTCCCGGCGGCTCGGCTCCCCGGCGTGCCCCTCGAACAGGGACGGCAGCAGAGCACCGCAGACCACCACGTCCGCCTCGACAGGGCCGCCCGGTGCAAGCTCCACACCCGCCGCCCGGCCGTCCTTCTCCAGCACGCCGGTCACCGCCGCCCCGAAGACGAACTCCACCTTCCGGGCCAGGCACCGCTCGTACACGGCGTCCGCGAGCGCGCGCAGGCCGCCCTTCACGTACCACGAGCCGAAGGTCTGCTCCATGTACGGCAGGACGGCGGCCGACGCCGGCGCGGTGCGCGGGTCCAGCCCGTAGGCCACCGCATGGCTGCCCAGGAGCGCCGCCAGGCGCGGATCGCGCAGCTCCCGCCCGCCGATCTCGCCGAGCGTGCGGGCCGGACGCCGCAACAGGCCGCGACGCAGCGCCGGATAGGGATCCCGGGAGAGCGGCGAGGGGTCGGCGGGCAGCGGCTCCTCGAGCAGCGGCCGACGTGAAAGCTCCCATGTCTCGCGGGCCCGCCCGAGGAACTCGCCCCAGCGCTCACCGGCACCGGACCCCAGGGCCGCGTCGAGCGCGGAGACGATGCCGGACCGCGAGGCGTTCGGCAGGGACACGTCCGTGCCGTCGGGGAAGACGTGCCGGCTCGCGGGATCGACCTGGATCAGCTCGACGCACCGCTCCAGCGGCTCCTTGCCCGTCTTGACGAACAGATCCCGCCACACGGCGGGCAGGTGGAGCAGACCGGGCCCGGTGTCGAAGGCGAAGCCGTCGCGCTCGAGGCGGCCCACCGACCCCCCGTGTGTCGCCGACCGCTCGTACACCGTCACCCGGTGGCCTGCCGTGGCCAGCCGGGCGGCAGCCGCCATCGCGCCCATGCCGGCGCCGATCACCGCAATTCGTGCCATGCGGCCGACTTTATCGACCGCCGCTGACGCTCATTCCCGTGGCCTGTGGATCACGCCCGCGGCGGCCATGCGCCGCTCCTCCTGGCGCCCGGCGCCGCGGGAAGCGGCGGATCCTCGTGGCCGGGAAGGCCACCGTGAGGATGCCCGGCACGAGCAGCGTCCCCGCGACGATCGCGGCGGCGACCGCTGATCCCGCTGGCCCAGCCGCTGGTGAAGACGAGTTGATCCCGCTGGCCCAGCCGCTGGTGAAGACGAGGGGGAGTACGGACACGGACGCGATCGTCACCAGGCCGAGGCGGTGCGGGATGGGGGTGAGCACACAGGGCTGAGTATCCGTACCTAGGTGCCGAGATGAGTAGCCGCGCGGATGGGTTCCCACCTGCGCGGACGGAAGAGTGGGGACCACGGGAGGGGCGCGGCGCCGGCACCGGCGACACGGGGCTTCGGAGCGGCGCGGCACCCCTGCCGGAACGGGGAGAACGCCGGAGAGTCCACGACCACAGGGGAACGACGGGGGACGGACTCTCCGGGCCACGGGGGAACAGGGGAAACGGGGAGGAAACGGGGGCAGGGGGAACGGGGGAACCGGGGGACACGGGGGACTGTGCGAGGGCCCGGGCCGGAACATCCGGCCCGGGCCCTCGCGTTCAGTCGCGTCGTCCGCTCACCCGTCCGTGCAGCAGCAGCGACAGCGCCCCGTGCACGTCGTCGAGCGACCGCTCCCGCTGGAACGCCTGCCAGTCGAGCGCCGCCACCAGCACCATCCCGACCAGAGCGGCGGCCGTGAGCGGGACGTCGATCTCGTCGCTCAACTCGCCGGCCTCGACGCCCTCCCGCAGCACCCTCTCGACGACGGCCACGGCCTCCTGCCGGACGACGAGCAGGGTGGACTGCCAGGCCCGGTTGGTGCGCCACAGCTCGGCCACGTACAGCTGGGTGAAGGCCGGGTAGCGGTCGATGAACACCAGACCGGCCCTGATCATCGCGTCCAGCGCCTCGACCTTGGTGCCGCCGCGCTCGGCCGTCTCGTCCGCCGCCCGCTGAAGCGAGGAGGTCAGCAGGCCGACACCGAAGCGGAGCAGCTCCTCGAAGAGCTCGGTCTTGCTCTTGAAGTTGTAGTACACCGTGCCCTTGGCGACCCCGGCGCGCTCGGCGATCTCGTCCACCGTGGTGGCGGAGAACCCCTGCTCCGCGATGAGGGTCACGGCGGCCTCGTAGAGCTTGGCACGCGTCGCCCGGCGTCTGGTGCTCGTGCTGTCCATGGCGTCGATTCTCACAGGTCGCACCGCCGTCACAGACTCAGCTCCGGGTGCAGGCGGTCGAGTGTCCACACCTGCTTGCGCCGGGCGGAGACCGCGGTGAGCGCGAGCGCTCCCGCCGTGAAGGCGGCGAGCACGACGCTCGCCTGCCAGACCGGGCCGAGACCGCCGCCCGTGATGAGCCGGCGCAGCGCCTCCACGACGTAGCTCATGGGCAGGAAGGGGTGGACGGCGTTGAAGAACGCCGGACTCGTCTGTACCGGATAGGTGCCGCCCGCGCTGGTCAGCTGGAGCATCAGCACCGCGAGAACGAGGATCCGGCCCGCCGCGCCGAAGCGGGCGTTGAGCCACTGGATGATCGCGGCGAAGCAGCAGGTGACCAGCGCCAGGAAGGCGACGGTGCCCGCGGCCTGCGCGGCTCGCAGCCCGAGTCCCCAGCGCAGCACGGACATCAGGGCGGCGACCTGGAGCAGACCGATCGCGGCCACCGGAAGCCAGCCGGCCAGCGCGATCCGCCAGGCGGACGCGCCCGCGGCGAGTGCCCGCCGGTTCAACGGCTGGATGATCATGTACGCGACCATCGATCCCACCCACAGGGACAGCGGGATGAAGTAGGGCGCGAAGCCGGTGCCGTAGTTGGGCGCCTCGTGCAGCGACCGGGCGGCCAGCTGGACCGGGTCGGCCATGACCTCGGTACGCCGGTCGCGGTCCTTCTCGTCGTAGTCCGGGATCCTGCCGACGCCGTCGTGGAGCCCGCCGGCCAGTTCCTTCGAGCCGCCGGACAGCCGGAACAGCCCCCCGTCCAGAGCGCCCGCACCCTTGTTGAGCCGGCCGACGCCCGCGTCGAGATCCGTGGAACCGGTCTTCGCACTGGTCAGGCCGGTGTGCAGTTGGTCCGCCCCGCGGGCCACCTTGTGCGCGCCCCTGTTGAGCTCGTTGATCTTGCCGACGGCGTACTCCAGGTCCTCGTCCAGCTTCGGCGAGCGGGCCGCGAGGTCGTCCGCCTGCTTCTCGAGCTTCCTGAGGTGACCGGTCATCACCTTCAGATCGCCGTTGTTGTCCGCGACGAGCGCGTTCACGTCGTCGGCGATCGCGGCCACGTCGGCCGCGGTGACCTCGGCGCGCTTGAGGGCGGGGCAGAAGCCGGGGTCGGGGAGCAGGTTCTCCTCGCAGCGCGTGCGGTACATCTCGCTCAGCTCGTCGGCCGACCTGTGGGCGAGCCGGGCCTTCTCCGGGGCGTTCTTCGCCAGGAGGTCGAGGTTGTGGCGCACCGCGCGTGAGGAGTCCGCCACCAGCCGGGCGGTGTGACCGATCGTCCTGCCGTTGTCCTTCAGGTACGGACGGACGTCGGTGGCGATGCGGTTGACCTTGTCGGCCAGCTCCTGGGTGCCGGCCGCCACCTGCCGGGAACCGGTCTCCAGCTCGCCGGCGCCCTTGTCCAGCTTCGTGATGCCGCTCGCCAGCTTCCCGCTGCCCGCCTTCGCGCTCTCGAGGCCGTCGGCGAGGTCCTTCGAGCCCTTCTTCGCCTTGCCGACCCCGTCCTTGAGCTTGTCGGCGCCCTTCGCCGCCTCCGCGGTGGCGTCGTGGATGTCGGAGAACGAGATGAAGATGCGGTCCAGGAAGCCGCGTGAGGCGTTCGTCGACGCGGCCGTGCGCACCTCGGAGAACACCGTCCGGGAGATCTGCCCGACGATGTAGTTGTTGGCGTCGTTCGTACGGACCCGGAGCGCGCCCGTCTCGGGGGAGTCGCCCGAGCTGGAGGCGATCCGCTCGCTGAAGTCCTCGGGCATGGTGAGCGAGAGGTAGTACGTGCCGTTCTCGACGCCGTCGCGGGCCTCGGTGTCGCTCACCTCGTGCCACTCGAAGACCGCGCTGTCGCGCAGCCCCTCGGTGATCTCGTCACCGGCACGGATCTCCTTGCCGCCGGCGGTCGCACCCCTGTCGTCGTTGACGAGGGCGACCGGGATCTTGTCGAGACGGCTGTAGGGGTCCCAGAAGGACCACAGGTACAGCGCTCCGTACAGCAGCGGCAGCAGCAGTACGGCGACGAGAGCGGCGCGCGGCAGCTTTCCCCTGCCGAAGCGCCTCAGCTCAAGCGCGGCCAGTTTCGGCGAGCGCATCGGCCGCCCCCTCCTCGGTCGTGTCCTGGTGATCGCCGCGAGGCGTGGCTTCGGCGGCGTGAATGGCCTTCGGGTCCTCGCCGGCGGGCATGGCCTCGGCGGGCTCGCCGGCGTCGGCGGCCGGGGCCCGGTCGGCCGGACCGGCGGCGTGGGCCGGCGCGGTGGCGTCGGTGGCCCCGCTGGCGTCGGTGGCCCCGGCGGCCCCGGTGGCCTCGTGGGAGCCGTCGGCAGCGGCGGGGCGCTTTGCGCGGGGAGTGGGCGAGGGCTTCTCGGCCGTGGTCTCGCCCGCGTCAGCCCTGTCCCCGTCCCCGTCCCCGTCCCGCGCCGGCGTCAGGCGGACGACGGTCGCGTCCTCGGGGGCCTGGCTGCACACCGCCAGCACGGTGGTGCCGCCCTCGGCGACGCCGCGCAGCAGCGCCCATGCCTCCGCGCGGTCGGCGTCCGAGAGCTTGAGGTCCATGTCGTCGACGGCGAGCAGCCGCGGGCGGCCGATCAGGGCGAGCGCGACGGACAGACGCAGCTCCTCCAGCCGTTCCAGGTCGCGCACGGCCGTCCGCTCCTGCTTGGGGAGCGCGGCCACATCCAGCCCGGCCGCCTCCAGGGCGCGGTCGATACGAGCGCGCGTCTCGGCGGCGCGTTCGGCGCGCGGACGCAGCAGCGCGCGCAGCGAGCCGTCGAAGCGGCGCTGCAGCAGGGCGCGCTCGCGGAGGTGCTCGGCGACGGTCAGTGCCGGATCCAGATCGCTGACGCCCGGCACAGGTCCGAGCGCGCTGATCCGCCGGACGGACGCCATCCTGCGCGGCAGCTCCAGCCCTCCGACCTCGGCACGGCCCTCGGAGGGGCGCATCCGGCCGGTGAGTGCGAGCAGCAGGCACGTGCGCCCCGAGCCCGACGGACCGTGGATCGCGACGAGCGACCCGGGCGCGGCCTCGAAGCCGACCGCGCGGAAGGCCCAGCCGCGCGGCCCCTCGAGTCCGAACCCGTCGGCCGCCACCGCCGCCCCGTGCGGGCTCTCCACGGCCCCCACCCCCTTTTCGCCCACTGCCGCCTCTTCTTTGAACTGACTGGTCAGTACAGAAGTTACCCCGAACCCGGGATCGGGGCAAAGTCGCAGGTCAGGGCGATTGTCAGTGGTGGCCCTCACGATGGACACATACGGCCACAGCGCCGTCACCCGACGACAGGAGGCTCGTCATGGCCAGCCACTCCGCAGCTGCCGCGTCCCGGCGCCGCGCCACCGGCCCTGCCCCCTCACTGACCGGTCCCGCCCACGACGTCCACCCCGTCCAGCGACGGGCCTCGGCGCCGCCCGCCGCCCTCGACCTGCTCGCCCAGGCGCGCGCCGGTCTCGAGGAGGCCGCCGTCCTGGACGTGCCGAACGAGCGCTACGCCACAGCCCACCTCGCCGCGCTGCGCACCGCCGCCGCCGTGCTCGCCGCCCGCGGCCGGCCGGAGACCAACCCCCGCCGCCGGCAGCGCATCCGCAGTGCCTGGGAGGTCCTGCCGGAGATAGCGCCCGAGCTGGCCGAGTGGAGCCTGCTCTTCGCCTCGGGGGCGGAGCGCCGGGCCCGGGCCGAGGCAGGGATACGGGGCGCGGCGAGCGCCCGGGACGCCGACGACCTGATGCGCGACGCCGCGATGTTCCTGCGCCTCGTCGAGCGGCTGCTGGTGCTGCAGCCGGTGCTGCCCCAGCCGAGGCCGGAGCACCCGCATCAGCGGTCACAGGCGGCGCACCGGCCCGGTGCGAGCGGCGGGACCGGCCGGGAGGAGTCGTGAGCCGGGAGGAGCTGTGAGCCGGGACGGAGCGCTGCGGGACCGGTGGAGGCAATAGGGTGGACGGCGTCTCACCAGCACATCGCCCGAGGAGCCAACTGCCGTGCCGGACCCTTCCCCTGCCTCCGGTGGGGAGACCCCACCGCGACCCTCCCGCGCCTCGCTCCGCACCGCCGTGGTGTGGGAAGTCCTCAAGGACGCCATCGACCAACGCGTCAAGGCGGCCGGTTCGGACTCCCTGGACGTCCTCGACACCGGCGGCGGCACCGGTAAGTTCGCGGTGCCCCTGGCCCGCCTCGGCCACCGTGTCACCGTCGTCGACCCCAGCCCGAACGCGCTGTTCGCCCTGGAGCGCAGGGTGGCCGAGGCCGGCGTCGCCGACCGGGTGCGCGGCGTCCAGGGAGACGTCCACGGCGTGTTCGACGTCGTCGAGCGCGGCAGCTTCGACGCCGTGCTGTGCCACGGGGTCCTGGAGTACGTGGACGACCCGGCCGAGGGTGTGCGCAACGCTGTGGACGCCCTGCGTCCGGGCGGTGCGATCAGCCTGCTCGCCGCCGGGCTCGGCGGGGCGGTCCTGGCCCGGGCGCTGGCCGGTCACTTCACCGAGGCGCGCCAGGCCCTGAGCGACCCCAACGGGCGCTGGGGTGCGGGCGACCCGGTGCCGCGCCGGTTCACCGCCGATCAGCTCACCGAACTGGTCGCCGGTGCCGGGGCGGAGGTCTCCGCCGTCCACGGTGTGCGGATCTTCGCCGACCTGGTCCCCGGGGTCCTGGTGGACACGGAGCCCGGGGCCCTGGAAGCGCTCCTGAAGCTGGAGGAGGCGGCCGCCGAGCTCGCTGCCTTCCACTCGGTGGCCACCCAGCTCCACGTCCTGGGAGAGAAGCGGGGCTGATCAGCGGCGCAGCCGCAGACGGACTACGCCGGTGACCCCCCGATCGAGGGCTTCGCCCCGTATGATCGGGGGACACCGTCCGGCATGACGGATCGGAGGTTGGGGAATCAACGCCTCAGTGACTTCGATCGGCATGGCGGCCCGGACTGGTTTGGTGAGAGGGCGGGTTTCACGGGGGCGAATCCCTGCCTATCCTGAAAGGGCCGCATACCGGTCGCCCCCGCGACCGACGACGAGGAGGACTCCGTGCCGCTCTCGGAGCACGAGCAGCGAATGCTCGAGCAGATGGAGCGAGCGCTGTACGCCGAAGATCCCAAGTTCGCTACAGCGCTCGAGGGAAGCGGGCTGCGTACGTACACCCGGCGACGGGTCTACCAGGCAGTCGCAGGCTTCCTGGTGGGTATCGCGCTCCTCATGGCCGGAATGGTCGCGCAGCAGATCTGGGTCAGCGTCGTGGGTTTCCTCGTGATGCTCGGCTGCGCGGTTCTCGCGGTCACCGGGTGGCGCAAGGCGCCGAAGCCGGGCGAGCAGCAGGCTTCCGGAGGTTCGGCCGGACGTCGGCAGTCCCACCCGCGAAGGTCGATGATGGACAGGATCGAACAGCGGTGGCAGCGCCGCCGGGACGAGCAACAAGGCCAGTGATCCGGCGCTGCCGGACCCGCACGCACGATTGAGGGGCGACGCGTGGAGCGTCGCCCCTCACCTGTGCGTCCACGTGTTCCGCCGGGCCCGTCCTGACCCGGCCGCCGATGGCCGGCTCCGGCCCGCAGCCGCAGCCGCTGCCCGGGGGCTCAGGGGGCCCGAAAGCCCCGCGCTGCCCATGGTCCGGCCCCGGCCGGAGCCGGCACCGGACCCCGGCCGGCCCTCGCGGGCGCGAAACCGCGCGCCCGCTCCCGACCTCAGGGGACCCGAAAGCCCCGCGCCGCCCATGGTCCGGCCCGGTCCGAGCCGGCATCGCACCCCGGCCGGCGCTCGCGGGCGCGAAACCGCGCGCCCGCTCCCGGGCCCGGCCCTCGCGGGGCGAAACCGCGCGCCCGCCCCCCGGCTCGGCCCTCGGTGGCTCGAAGCCGCCTCGCCAGCCGAGGACCTGCCCGCCCCGAGGGGCGGGCTCAGCCCCGTTGCCGGGTCGGGCGGGGGAAGCGCGTCAGCCAGTCGGGGAGGGCGAACCGCGGGCGGAGGGACTCCCAGCGGGCCGACAGCGCCCAGAGCACGCGGACCGACGACCGGGGCAGCAGCAGCGCCCGCAGCCGGGTCCGCCGGTTCACGCCCGCCCGCAGGCCGTCGCGGATGAGGTGGGCGTCGTCCGCGAGTCCCGTGGCCGGGCGCGGAACGGGGGCGTACAGGACCTGTTCGAGCGCCCGGGCCGTGCGGTGCATCGCCGCCGCGGGCTCGTCGGTCAGTTTGCCCAGCCGGACGATCCGGGCAGCGGCCTTCCGCGGCGTCTGCGACTCGTCGGGCAGGATGCCGAGGTCCCAGGCCGTGTCCGTGATCTCCTGCCAGACCGCCAGCGTCCCCGCCGGATCGTCCACCGGCGCCATGGAGCCGGCGCTCGCGGGAGCGGGAGCACCTTCACCGAGGGGATCGACGGCCCCGGCGCCCTTCCGCCCGGACTTCGAGCCCGACGTGGCGCCGGACTTCGGCGGTGCCTGGCCCATCCCGCTCAGCCGCCGCGTCCGCGTGGTGATCCGCCACAGCAGCGGCAGCAGGAGCAGGACCAGCACGGCGACCATGCCCAGGCCCGTGAGAAGCACCGCCTGCCACGGGAAACCCTCGTCCGTCTGCTGCTCGATGTCGCGCGGCGCGGCTGCCCCGCACTCGCCGAGGCGGCGCTCGTGCTCCGGGCAGGCGTCCGGGGCGACCGGCTGCGCCGAGGGCGCGGCGGTGTCACCGGCCTCCGGCCGCGCAGGGTCGGTGGCACCGCCCGACGGCGCCTGCTCCTGCGCGTACTCCGGCACCGAGCCGCGGCTCGGGGTGGGCTCGAACCGGGTCCAGCCCACACCCTCGAAGTACAGCTCGGGCCAGGCGTGCGCGTCGCGCAGACCGACGGACATCGTGCCGTCGGACTGCGGGCTGCCCGGCGTGAAGCCCACCGCGACCCGCGCCGGGATGCCCAGCGTCCGGGCCATCGCGGCCATCGAGAACGAGAAGTGGACGCAGAAGCCCTCCTTCTGCTTAAGGAAGCGGCTGATCGCGGCGACGCCGGTGCCCGAGCGGGCCTGCGTGTTGTACGTGAAGCCGCCGTCCTCGGAGAACCACTCCTGGAGCTTCGTCGCCCGCTCGAAGTCGTTGGCGGAGCCCCTGGTCACCTGCAGCGCGGTCTCCCTGACCGACTCCGGCAGGACGTCGGGCACCTGGGTGTACTCGCGCTTCAGGTCCGACGGCGGCGCCATCGCCTGCGCGAGCTGCTCCCGGGTGGGCCGTACGACCAGGCTGTTCACCGAGTACTGCACGCCGCCCGTCGTCTGGCCGCGGTCGCCGACCAGGGTCCGCCCGGCCGGCTCGTAACGCCAGCGCCCGTCGATGGCCACCTTCGTCGCCGGATAGGGCATCGGCAGCCAGCTCTGCTTGTACGAACCCGCCGCCGACAGGTTCGTCCTGATCTCGGTGACACCGACCGCAGGACTGAGCCCGTCCGGCTCCGGCAGCCGATCCGGCACGCCCTGCACCTTGCGCTCGGAGGAGCGCCACGCGGTGCCGTCGAAGCGGTCCAGGGCGACGATGCGCAGGTACATGCCCCGGGTGTCGGGGGCGTTGGTGCGGTAGCGCAGGACCTCGCGGTCCTGCGGCTGGTTGAGGCTGTTCTGCAGCGAGACGAGCGGGTTGACCGCGGAGATCGTGCCACCGCCGCTCCCGCCCCGGCCGCCACCGCTGCCCGTCCCGTCGAACAGGCCGCCGTCCAGAGCGGGCAGCGCGGCCGGTACGACGAGGGCCACGCCCAGCGCGACCACGCCGATGCGCCGACCGGTGCGGACCGGGGCGTGGGCCGTCCCGCCGGACTCCAACGGGCCGCCCGGCCGCGCCCGGTTCGGCGGGGGTCCGCCGAACACACGCCCCCACTGGGAGAGCCTGTCGCGGCCCTCGGCCAGCAGGAGCAGCAGATAGCCGGAGGCCGCCAGCAGGAACCAGAGCCAGCCCGCACCGCCGTCGGACAGACCCGCCGCGACCGTGTAGAGCGCGAGCAGCGGCAGCCCGGCCGGGGCCGCGCTGCGGTACGTGACGGCCAGCGCGTCGACCGCGAGACCGATCACCAGCACCCCGCCGATGAGCATCAGCCGGATACCGTCGGTGGCCGGGGCGGGGATCGCGTACCGGCTCACGTCGTCGTAGCCCGCGCCGAACAGGTCCGCGAACCGGGCGAACGCCTCCGGACCCGGAACCAGCCAGAGGATCGCCGCCTCGCGGACGAACACCACGGTGAGCGCCAGCAGGGTGACCAGCGTCTGCACGCAGACCGTCAGCGCTCCGGCCAGCGGCACCCGCCGGGCCAGCGCGCCCACGCCGCTCTGCAGCGCCAGCAGGAGAGCCGCCTGCAGCATCCAGCCGGCCGGATCGACCAGCGGCAGCAGCGCTCCCGCCGCCATCAGCGTGGCGGCGTAGGAGCACAGGGCGAGCCTCGCCCGACCGCTCATGACCAACCCTCCGAGAAGCCGTTCGTACCACCGGGAGCCTGGGTGCGCTCCCGGCCCGCCTGCTGCCACAGATCGGTCAGCGGTGTGCCCGGCCCCACGGCCAGCGCCGTCCAGCCCGCCTCGCGCAACTGCCGCAGCCGCTCGTCGACCGTGCCCGTCACCGTCCCGCCGGTCACCCATGTCCGGCTGTCCAGGACGAACGCGACCGCGGCGCCGCTGCGCTGCCGCATCCGGGCGGCGAGCGCCGCCTGTTCCTCGTCGAGGTCGCCGAAGAAGGCGACGAGCAGCCCTTCGTTGCCGCCGCTGTCGCCGCCGCGCAGGACGTCGATCGCGCGGGACAGACCGGCCCCGTCGGAGTGGTCGACGACCGCGAGCGTGTCGAGCATCAGTCCGGCGGAGTCCGCGGACTCCTGGGAGCCGGCGAAGCCCTCGGCTCCGGCGCCCGGCACAGAGCTGCCCGTGTCCGTCAGCAGCCGGACCGCGAAGCCGCGCTCCAGGAGGTGCACCAGCGCGGACGCGGCTCCCGAGACGGCCCACTCGAAGGCCGAGTCGGGGCCCCCGCCCTGGTAGGCGATCCGACGGGTGTCCAGCAGGACCGTGCACCTGGCGCGCTGCGGCTGCTCCTCGCGCCGGACCATCAGCTCGCCGTAGCGCGCGGTCGAGCGCCAGTGGACCCGGCGCAGGTCGTCCCCGTAGCGGTAGGCACGCGGGATGATGTCGTCGTCACCGGCCAGCGCCAGGGTGCGCTGTCGGCCGTCGCCGTAGCCGGACGCCTCGCCGGCCAGCCGCACGGCCGGCAGCACCTCGGTGCGCGGGATGACGGTGAGGGTGTCGAACGCGCTGAAGGAACGGCTCAGTTCGCACATGCCGAACGGGTCGCTCAGGCGCAGCTGGAGCGGGCCGAGCGGATAGCGGCCCCGCAGGTCGGACCGCACCCGGTAGGACACCTCGCGGCGGCCGCCCGCCTCGACCCGGTCCAGCACGAACCGGGGCCGGGGGCCGAGCACGTACGGCACGTGGTCCTGCAGCATCAGCAGGCCCGTCGGCATCCGCGAGACGTTGTCCATGCGCAGATGCACGCGCGCCTCCGCGCCGGCCGGGACCCGCGAGGGGGACAGCCGGCGGCTCGCCGCGACCCGGTAGCGGGTGCGGTAGAGCACGGCGACGCAGATCAGCGGGAGGGCGGCCAGGAGCAGCCCGACCCGCAGCAGATCGCTCTGGCCCAGCACGTACGCGCAGGCCGCTGCGGCCACTCCGGCGGCGAGGAAGGAGCGGCCGCGCGTGGTGAGCCCGCCGAGCGCGGCCCGTACTCCGCCCTTGTCCTCGTCCTTTGGGCCCGGGGGAGCGGCGGGACGTGCGGCGGACATCACAGCCGCCGCGCGCCGGACTGCTGCCCGTACAGCGGCCGCTGACCCTGCGGGCCCGTCACGTACGCGCCGTCGGCGCTGCCGGTCGTGGGCACGGGGGTGCGCTGCACGATGTCCAGGACGACCTGCTCGGCGGTGCGCCGGTTGAGCTGGGCCTGGGCGGTGGGCAGCAGACGGTGGGCCAGCACCTGCACGGCGAGCGCCTGGACGTCGTCCGGCAGGGCGTACTCCCGGCCGCTGAGCGCGGCGGACGCCTTGGCGGCGCGCAGCAGGTGCAGGGTGGCGCGCGGCGACGCGCCCAGTCTCAGGTCGGGATGGCTGCGGGTGGCCGCGACGAGGTCCACCGCGTACCTGCGGACGGACTCGGCGACGTGCACCGCGCGCACGGCCTCGATCAGCTTCACGATGTCGTGGGCGTGCGCCACCGGCTGGAGGTCGTCGAGCGGTGAGACACCGCCGTGCACGTCGAGCATCTGCACCTCGGCGGCCGCGCTCGGGTACCCGATGGACACGCGCGCCATGAAGCGGTCGCGCTGGGCCTCGGGCAGCGGGTACGTGCCCTCCATCTCCACCGGGTTCTGCGTGGCGACCACCATGAACGGGTCGGGCAGCTCGTAGCTGTGCCCGTCGATGGTGACCTGGCGCTCCTCCATGGACTCCAGCAGCGCGGACTGCGTCTTGGGCGAGGCGCGGTTGATCTCGTCGCCGATCACGATCTGCGCGAAGATCGCGCCCGGCTTGAACTCGAACTCGCGCCGCTGCTGGTCGAAGATCGACACACCGGTGATGTCCGAGGGCAGCAGGTCGGGCGTGAACTGGATACGCCGCACCGAGCAGTCGATGGAGCGCGCCAGCGCCTTGGCCAGCATCGTCTTGCCCACGCCGGGGACATCCTCGATGAGCAGATGCCCCTCGGCGAGCAGCACTGTCAGCGAAAGCCGTACGACCTCCGGCTTGCCCTCGATCACGCTCTCCACCGACCTGCGGACACGCTCCGCCGTCGTGGTCAGATCCGTGAGGCTCGCTCGATCGTCATAGGTCGTCACCCGGCCCTCCTCGGCCCGTTCATAGGGCCTGTGCGCATGACACGGCACGGCCCACCCCGAAACACGGACACCGCCTCCGGAAAGTTCCGGGATGGCGTCACACCCGCATTCTTGTTGGCCTCACCGCGTTGTGTCACTTGCCTGTGGACAACTGAGAGGGATATGCCGGGGTTGACCTGTTTATCGGGCGGCCGACCGGTCACTCAGCAGGGTCGATCTCCCTGAGCAGACCCGTCGTGACGTCGAAGACGAAGCCGCGGACGTCGTCGCTGTGCAGCAGGAACGGCGACGTGCGCACCCGCTGCATCGACTGCCGCACGTCCTGGTCGACGTCGCGGAAGGACTCGACCGCCCACGCCGGCCGCTGGCCGACCTCCTCCTCCAGCTCGACCCGGAAGTCCTCGGTGAGGCTCTCCAGACCGCAGCCGGTGTGGTGGACGAGTATCACGCTGCGGGTGCCGAGGGCGCGCTGGCTGATGGTGAGCGAGCGGATGACGTCGTCGGTGACCACGCCGCCCGCGTTGCGGATGGTGTGACAGTCGCCGAGCTCCAGGCCGAGCGCGGCGTGCAGGTCGAGCCGGGCGTCCATGCAGGCCACCACCGCGACCTGGAGGACCGGACGGGCGTCCATTCCGGGGTCGCGGAAGTCGGCGGCGTAGCGCTTGTTCGCCTCGACGAGACGGTCGGTGACGGTTCCGCCGGTGCGGACGGCCTCGGCGGGGGACTGCTTGGCAGAAGTCGACATGGCTCGAAGGTAACGGTCACGGGGGGTGCGGGCCCGCTGTGAGGCCGGACAAAGAACGTCAACGAGCCTTGTTGTGAGGTAACCCACAAGTGTGGCTCCGAGGCAGGTGCGACGCGCGGAGGGGTTGATTGACCGGCCGTACCAGTGGACTAAAGTGACGCGGAGTTCACGGACGTCACCAGCCCATTCGGTGGCATCCGCACATTTCCCCACACTTCCCCGCGTGCGCGGCGTACGCACGGCCCGGCCCTGACCCGCCCGCGCCGGACCTGAGAGGGCGCATGAGCCAGACCCGACACGTCCCGGTGATGCTCCAGCGGTGCCTGGACCTGTTGGCCCCGGCCCTGGAGAGGCCCGGTGCGGTCGCCGTCGACTGCACCCTCGGCCTCGGCGGACACAGCGAGGCCCTGCTGACGCAGTTCCCCGAGGTACGGCTGATCGCCCTGGACCGGGACAAGGAGGCCCTGCGGCTGTCCGGCGAGCGGCTCGCCCGGTTCGGTGACCGCGCCACCCTGGTCCACGCCGTCTACGACGAGCTGCCCGGCGTCCTCGACCGTCTCGGCGTCGGCCGCGTCGACGGCGTCCTGTTCGACCTCGGCGTCTCCTCCATGCAGCTGGACGAGGCCGACCGCGGCTTCGCGTACGCCCAGGACGCCCCGCTCGACATGCGCATGGACCAGACGACCGGGATGAGCGCCGCGGAGGTGCTCAACACCTACCCGGCCGGCGAGCTCGTGCGGATCCTGCGCGCGTACGGCGAGGAGAAGCAGGCCAAGCGGATCGTGTCCGCGATCGTGCGCGAGCGGGAGAAGGAGCCGTTCAGCAACAGCGCCCGGCTCGTCGAGCTCATCCGCGACGCGCTGCCGCAGGCCGCCAAGCGGACCGGCGGCAATCCGGCCAAGCGCACCTTCCAGGCCCTGCGCATCGAGGTCAACGGTGAGCTGAGCGTGCTGGAGCGCGCCGTCCCCGCCGCCGTCGCCGCGCTCGGCGTCGGCGGGCGCATCGCGGTCCTGTCGTACCACTCGCTCGAGGACCGGCTGGTCAAGCAGGTGTTCGCGGCCGGCGCCGCCAACACCGCGCCCCCCGGGCTGCCCGTCGTCCCGGAGGAGTACCAGCCGCGGCTGAAGCTGCTGACGCGCGGCGCCGAGCTGCCCACCGACGAAGAGGTCGCCCAGAACCGCCGTGCGGCGCCGGCGCGTCTGAGAGCGGCGGAGCGCATCCGCGAGGACGTCGCGTGAGCGGGGTCCACAGACGCGGTTGAGCGGCATACGCGGGTGAACGGCGGCACGGAAGCGATGCGGAGGACACCTTGAGCACAGCGGCCAGGCAGTTGAAAGGGAGGGCCGCGCGACTCGCGCGGCTGATGCCGTCGGGGCCGAGCACCGCCGCCCGCACCCCCTTCGTCCTCCTGGTCGTACTGCTCCTGTCCGGCGGGCTGATCACCCTGCTGATGCTCAACTCCTCCCTCAGCCAGGGCTCTTTCGAGCTGAGCGAGCTGAAGAAGAAGACCACCGAGCTCACCGACCAGCAGCAGGCGCTCCAGCGCGACGTCGACAGTTACTCCGCCCCCGACGCCCTCGAGCGCCGCGCACGCGAGCTGGGCATGGTCCCCGGCGGCAGCCCCGCCTTCCTCGGCCCGGACGGCACGGTGCGCGGCGTCCCCGGCAAGGCCACCGCCCTGCCCTCGCCGGATCCCAAGCCGCAGCAGGTCCCCGGGACGGCGGCCCCCTCCGCCGGGCCCTCGGCGTCGCCCACGGCCGCGCCCGCGGCGTCCCCGACCGCGCCCGCACCGACCGCGCCCGCACCGACCGCACCGTCCCCCGCGCCGTCCTCGCCGCAGAGCGCACCTCAGGGGACCGCCCCCGCCGCCGATCCGTTCCGCACGTCCCCGCAGCCGACCCCGACGACCACCGGCAGGTGACGCAGTGCCCTCCAAGCAGCCCCCGCGGCGGCGCGTGCCGGGCCCCGCCCGGCGTCCCTCCGGGCCGCCCTCCGGCCGGCCCGCCCGGCGCCCCGCGCCCCGCGGCGCACGCCCCGCCCCGCGCACCATCACGCTGGGCAGCCCCCGGCCCCGGCTGCGGCTGGTCAGCCTGGGCCTCACGCTCGTCATGCTGGCCTTCGTCGTACGGCTGCTCCAGGTACAGGCCGTCGACGCCAGCGCCTACGCGGCCAAGGCGGACAAGAACCGCTATTTCAGCTACACACTCGCCGCCGAGCGCGGCGAGATCACCGACCGGGCCGGGATCGCGCTCGCCACCTCCGTCGACGCGCACGACATCACCGCGGACCCCAAGATGTTCACGCCCAAGGAGAGCAAGGCCCCCGACGCGCCCGAACAGGCGGCCGCGCTGCTCGCCCCCATCCTCCAGGCCGACGCCGCCACGCTGGCCGAGAAGCTCAAAAAGCCCGGCTCACGCTACGCCGTTCTGGCCCGCCGCCAGACCCCCCAGGTGTGGAACCAGATCAAGGACCTCAAGAGCGTCTACGCGCAGAAGGCCGCAGCCGACAAGCGCAGGGGCGGCCGCGGCGCCAACGTCCTGGCGGGAGTCTTCCAGGAGCCCAGCAGCAAGCGCGTGTACCCGAACGGTGATCTCGCCGCCGGGATACTGGGTTACGTCAACGGCGAGGGCCGCGGCGGCGGTGGCATCGAGTCCATGCTCGACAAGACGCTCGCGGGCAAGGACGGCACGGTCACCTACGTCCAGTCCGGCGGCCGGCGCGTCCCGACCGCCGGCTCCCGCGAGGTGCCCGCCGTCCCCGGCTCGGACATCGAGCTCACGATCGACCGGGACATCCAGTGGGCCGCCCAGAAGGCCATCGAGGACCAGGTCGGCAAGTCCAAGGCCGACCGCGGCTATGTGATCGTGCAGAACACCCGCACCGGCGAGATCCTCGCCATGGCCAACGCCCCCGGTTTCGACCCGAACGACCTCGCTCAGGCCAACGCCACCGCCATGGGCAACGCCGCCCTCCAGGACGCGTACGAGCCGGGTTCCACCGCCAAGGTCATGTCCATGGCCGCCGTGCTGGAGGAGAAGAAGGCCACCCCGGGCACCCATGTCGTCGTCCCCAACCGCCTGCACCGCGGCGACCGGCTCTTCAAGGACGACATCGACCACCCCACCTGGTACCTCACGCTCAACGGCGTCCTCGCGAAGTCCAGCAACATCGGCACCATCCTCGCGACCGGACAGCTGGGGAAGACCCAGCGCGAGGCCAACCAGGTGCTCCACTCCTACCTGCGCAAGTTCGGCATCGGCAGCACCAGCGGCCTCGGCTACCCCGGCGAGACCGCCGGCATCCTCGCCGAGCCCGCCGACTGGTCGACCTCGCAGCAGTACACGATCCCCTTCGGCCAGGGCCTGTCCATCAACGCGATGCAGGCCGCCTCCGTCTACTCGACCATCGCCAACGGCGGCGTACGCATCGAGCCCACGCTCGTCCGCGGCACCAGGGGCCCCGACGGGCACTTCACCGCGGCGCCCGAGCCTCAGAAGACCCGCGTGGTCAGCGAGAAGACCGCGAAGACGCTCGCCACCATGCTCGAATCCGTCGTCGACGACGAGGAGGGCACCGGCACCAAGGCACGCATCCCCGGATACCGCGTCGCCGGAAAGACCGGAACGGCCAACCGCGTCGACCCCGAACTCGGCCGCTACAAGGGCTACACCGCCTCCTTCGCCGGTTTCGCCCCGGCCGACGCCCCGGAGATCACCGTCTACTGCGCCATCCAGAACCCCACCAGGGGCAGCTACTTCGGTGGCCAGATCTGCGGCCCCGTCTACCAAAAGGTCATGGAGTTCGCGCTGAAGACCCTGCAGGTCGCACCGACCGGCAAGGCACCGGCCCGACTGCCCGTGAGCTTCGACCCCGGCGAGTGACCGGAGGAACCACCAGTGACAACGATCACCCCACGACCCGGGAACCGAGCCGGGGACGCCCCCTGTTTTTCCCCCGGGCCGCCCGGGCCCGGTACGCTCACCGCCGTGCCACACGCTGATCAGTACCGAACCGCCCAGCAGGACGACCCCGCGAAACACCAGCCGGGGGCGCCACGCCCGACGCGGCCCCGCCCGACAGACCTCGGGGATCTGGCCGCCCGGCTGGGCGTGCAGACGCAGGCCCGGGGAGAGATCACCGGCATCACCCACGACTCGCGGGCGGTGCGCCCCGGTGACGTGTACGCGGCCCTGCCCGGCGCCCGGTTCCACGGAGCCGACTTCGCGCCGCAGGCCGCCGACCTCGGGGCCGCCGCGATCCTCACCGACGAGGCGGGCGCCGAAGGCGCCGCGGCCACCGGACTGCCGGTCCTGGTCACCGACAACCCACGCGGCCGGATGGGCGAACTCGCCGCCGAGATCTACGGCCGGCCCGGCGAGGGCCTGCTCCAGATCGGCATCACCGGCACCTCCGGCAAGACCACCACGGCCTACCTCGTCGAGGGCGGCCTGCGCGCGGCCGGCCGCGCCACCGGGCTGATCGGCACGGTCGAGATGCGCATCGGCGACGAGCGCATCAAGTCCGAGCGCACCACCCCCGAGGCCACCGACCTCCAGGCGCTGTTCGCCGTCATGCGCGAACGCGGCGTGGACTCGGTCGCCATGGAGGTCTCCAGCCACGCCCTCGTGCTCGGCCGCGTCGACGGCTGCGTCTTCGACGTCGCCGTCTTCAACAACCTCAGCCCCGAGCACATGGAGTTCCACTCCGGCATGGAGGACTACTTCCAGGCCAAGGCGCAGCTGTTCACCCCGCGCCGCAGCCGGGAAGGCGTCGTCAACCTCGACGACGAGTACGGCCGCAGGCTGGTCGAGGAGGCGACCGTGCCGGTCACCACCTTCTCCGCCGAGGGCCACCCGGACGCCGACTGGCGCGCCGAGGACGTCGACGTCACCGCCATCGGTTCGACGTTCACCGTCGTCGGCCCGAAGGGCGAGCGGGTGCGCGCCCAGGCGCCCCTGCCCGGCCCGTTCAACGTCGCCAACACGCTCGCGGCGATCGTCACGCTCGCCGTGGCCGGAATCGAACCCCAGACCGCCGCCGACGGCATCGCCGCCGTGCCCGGTGTGCCCGGCCGGCTGGAGCGTGTCGACGCGGGCCAGCCGTATCTCGCCGTCGTCGACTACGCCCACAAGACCGACGCCGTCGAATCCGTCCTGCGCTCCCTGCGCAAGGTCACCGAGGGCCGGCTGCACGTCGTCCTCGGCTGCGGCGGCGACCGGGACGTGACCAAGCGCGGACCGATGGGCGCCGCTGCCGCGCGCCTGGCCGACACCGCCGTACTGACCTCCGACAACCCGCGCTCCGAGGACCCCCTCGCGATCCTGGCCGCCATGCTCGCCGGCGCCGCCGAGGTGCCGATCCACGAGCGCGGCGACGTCCTGGTCGAGGCCGACCGTGCCGCGGCCATCGCGGCCGCCGTCGCCCGTGCCCGGCCCGGCGACACCGTCCTCGTCGCCGGCAAGGGCCACGAGCAGGGCCAGGACATCGCCGGAGTGGTCCGCCCGTTCGACGACCGCCAGGTACTGCGCGAAGCAATCCAGAACAGTCAGGGATGAAGTAGTGATCGCCCTCTCCCTCGCCGAGATCGCCGAAATCGTCGGCGGGCAGACGTACGACATACCGGATCCGGCCGTCCAGGTCACCGGCCCCGTCGTCCGGGACTCCCGTGAGATCGAGCCCGGCAGCCTCTTCGTCGCCTTCGTGGGCGAACGCGTCGACGGACACGACTACGCGCGCCAGGTCGTGGACGCGGGTGCGGTGGCCGTCCTCGCGACCCGTCCGGTCCAGGCGCCCGCCATCGTCGTGGACGACGTCCAAAGGGCCCTGGGCGCGCTCGCCCGCGCCGTGGTCGAGCGGCTCGGCACCCAGGTCGTCGCGCTGACCGGCTCCGCCGGCAAGACGAGCACCAAGGACCTGATCGCCCAGGTGCTCCAGCGAAAGGCGCCCACGGTCTGGACCCCGGGCTCCCTCAACAACGAGATCGGCCTGCCCCTCACCGCACTGACCGCCACCGAGGAGACCCAGCACCTCGTCCTGGAGATGGGGGCGCGCGGAATCGGCCATATCCGGTACCTCACCGGGCTCACCCCGCCCCGGATCGGCCTCGTCCTCAACGTGGGGACCGCGCACATCGGCGAGTTCGGCGGCCGCGAGCAGATCGCCCAGGCCAAGGGCGAACTCGTCGAGTCCCTGCCGAAGGACGGCGTCGCCGTACTCAACGCCGACGACCCGCTGGTCCGCGCCATGGCGTCGCGCACCGAGGCCCGTGTGCTGCTCTTCGGAGAGGCCGCCGACGCCGCCGTACGCGCCGAGAATGTCCGGCTCACGGAGCACGGACAGCCCTCCTTCACGCTCCACACACCCACCGGGTGCAGTGACGTGACCATGCGGCTGTACGGTGAGCACCACGTGTCGAACGCGCTCGCCGCGGCCGCCGTCGCCCATGAGCTGGGCATGCCTGTGGACGAGATCGCCCTCGCGCTCTCCGAGGCGGGCACCCTCTCCCGCTGGCGGATGGAGGTCACCGAGCGTCCGGACGGCGTGACGGTCGTCAACGACGCCTACAACGCGAACCCCGAGTCCATGCGTGCCGCGCTTCGGGCACTGGCCGCCATGGGCGAAGCCGCACGGGCAAAGGGAGGTCGCACATGGGCGGTGCTCGGGCAGATGGCCGAGCTCGGGGACGAGGCGCTCGCCGAGCACGACGCGGTCGGACGGCTCGCCGTCCGGCTCAATGTCGGCAAGCTCGTCGCGGTCGGGGGCAGGGAAGCGTCCTGGTTGCAACTGGGCGCATACAACGAGGGTTCGTGGGGTGAGGAGTCGGTGCACGTGTCCGACGCGCAGGCGGCGGTCGACCTGTTGCGCAAAGAGTTGCGCCCGGGAGACGTCGTGCTGGTGAAGGCTTCCAGGTCGGTCGGTCTGGAGCGGATCGCACAGGCTCTGCTCGAGGGCTTCGACAGCTCCGAGGGTGAGGGTGCCGTCCGATGAGGCAGATCCTCTTCGCGGGAGCCATCGGTCTCTTCCTGACCCTGATCGGGACCCCGCTGCTGATCAAGCTGCTGGCCCGCAAGGGATACGGGCAGTTCATCCGGGACGACGGCCCCCGTACGCACGGCAGCAAGAAGGGCACGCCCACCATGGGCGGCATCTCCTTCATCCTGGCCACGCTGATCGCGTACGCGCTCGCCAAGGTCATCACCGGTGAGGACCCGACCTTCTCGGGTGTCCTCGTGCTCTTCCTGATGGCCGGCATGGGCCTCGTCGGCTTCCTCGACGACTACATCAAGATCGTCAAGCAGCGGTCGCTCGGTCTGAGGGCCAAGGCGAAGATGGCGGGGCAGCTGATCGTCGGCATCGCCTTCGCGGTGCTGTCGCTCCAGTTCGCCGACAAGCGCGGCAACACCCCGGCCTCCACCAAGCTGTCGTTCATCACCGACTTCGGGTGGTCCATCGGACCCGTGCTGTTCGTGGTCTGGGCGCTGTTCATGATCCTCGCGATGTCGAACGGCGTGAACCTGACCGACGGCCTCGACGGCCTCGCGACGGGCGCGTCGGTGATGGTCTTCGGCGCGTACACCTTCATCGGCCTGTGGCAGTTCCAGGAGTCCTGCGCCAACGCGGAGACCCTGACCAACCCCAACGCCTGTTTCGAGGTACGAGATCCACTCGACCTCGCGGTCGTGGCCTCCGCCCTCATGGGAGCCTGCTTCGGCTTCCTGTGGTGGAACACCTCGCCCGCCAAGATCTTCATGGGCGACACCGGCTCGCTCGCGCTCGGCGGCGCGCTCGCGGGTCTGGCGATCTGCTCGCGCACCGAGTTCCTGCTCGCCCTCCTCGGCGGACTGTTCGTCCTCATCACCATGTCCGTGGTGATCCAGGTCGGTTCCTTCCGGATGACCGGCAAGCGGGTCTTCCGGATGGCGCCGCTGCAGCACCACTTCGAACTCAAGGGGTGGTCCGAAGTCCTTGTGGTGGTCCGCTTCTGGATCATCCAGGGCATGTGCGTCATCGTGGGTCTGGGCCTCTTCTACGCCGGATGGGCAGCCGACAAGTGAGCGAGTGGCAGGGCAGGAACATCACCGTCGCCGGCCTCGGGGTGAGCGGCATCAGCGCCGCCCGCGCCCTGGCCGGCCTCGGCGCGGCCGTCACCGTCGTGGACGGCGGCGACAGCGACGCGCACCGGGCGCGCGCCGCGGAACTGGCCGAGCTGGGGGTCACGGTGCGCCTCGGCGACGCCGAGACGTTGCCCGAGGGCACCGAGCTGGTGGTCACCTCGCCCGGCTGGAAGCCCTCCAGCCCGCTCTTCGAGGCGGCGGCCAAGGCGGGCGTCGACGTCGTCGGCGACGTCGAGATCGCCTGGCGGCTGCGCGGCCCGGACGCGGCGCCGTGGCTCGCCGTCACCGGCACCAACGGCAAGACGACCACGACGCGGATGCTCGCCTCCATCCTGTCGGCCGCCGGTCTGCGGACCGCCGCCATCGGGAACATCGGCACTCCGATCATCGACGTGGTGACCGGCGACGAGCAGTACGACGTGCTCGCCGTCGAACTCTCCAGCTACCAGCTCCACTGGGCGCCCTCGCTGCGCGCGCACTCCGCCGCGGTCCTCAACCTCGCGCCGGACCACCTCGACTGGCACGGCTCCATGGAGGCGTACGCCGCCGACAAGGGCCGGATCTACGAGGGCAACACGGTCGCCTGCGTCTACAACGCCGCCGACCCGGCGACCGAGGACCTGGTGCGCGAGGCGGACGTGGAGGAGGGCTGCCGCGCCATCGGCTTCACGCTGGGCACGCCGGGGCCGTCCCAACTCGGCGTCGTGGACGGCATTCTGGTGGACCGCGCGTTCGTCGAGAACCGGCAGAAGCAGGCGCAGGAGCTGGCCGAGGTCTCCGACGTCGACCCGCCCGCGCCGCACAACATCGCCAACGCGCTGGCGGCCGCGGCACTCGCCCGCGCCTTCGGCGTGGCCCCGGCGGCCGTACGCGACGGTCTGCGGGCCTTCCGCCCCGACGCGCACCGCATCGAGCGCGTGGCGGACGTCGCGGGCGTCGTGTACGTCGACGACTCCAAGGCCACCAACACCCATGCCGCGGAAGCGTCTCTGGCCGCGTACGAGCCGATCGTGTGGATCGCCGGGGGGCTTGCCAAGGGCGCCACGTTCGACGAGCTGGTCGCCAGGTCGGCGGCTCGCCTCCGCGGTGTCGTGCTGATCGGCGCGGACCGTGCCCTGATCCGTGACGCCCTCGCGCGACACGCCCCCCAGGTCCCGGTCGTCGACCTCGACCGGACCGACACTGGGGCGATGTCCGCGGCGGTGGCGGAGGCGGCTTCGCTCGCCCGGCCCGGCGACACGGTTCTGCTGGCCCCCGCCTGCGCCTCGATGGACATGTTCACCAACTACAACGAGCGAGGCGAGGCCTTCGCGGAAGCGGTCCGCGCACTCGCCGCCGAGCACGGCTGACAGCCGCCAGGTCCGGCTGCCGCCGGGCACGACTGGAGGGGACAGCGACGATGCCGCCCAGCACGACCGGGTCCGTACCCCCGCGGGGGAGCGCCCCGCGCGTTCCCGGCGCCCGCCCCGTGGCCGACGGCCGCGCCTCGGCCGCGCCGGCCGGCCGTCGTGGAGCCGGCGCCCGCCCCACGGGCGCGCCCCTGGAGCGGATCCGGCACATGACGGCGGTGTTGTGGGCCGGCCTCGCGGGGCCCGTCCCCGCCGTCGCCGGCGCAGCCGGCGTCGCGCTGCGGAGCCGGGCCGAGGCGCCCCGGGCGAGGCTGGTGCGGGCGGGCGGGAGCTCCCGCACCCCCAAGGCGCCCCTCGGCGGCGGACCCCGCGGCCCGCGACGGCTGTACGAGCAGGCGCGGCGGGCCTGGGACCGGCCCCTGACCGCGTACTACCTCATCCTCGGCAGCAGCCTTCTCGTGACCGTGCTCGGCCTCGTCATGGTCTACTCCGCGTCCATGATCCAGGCGCTGGAGTACTCCCTGCCCGCCTCGTACTTCTTCCGCAAGCAGTTCGTCGCCGCCCTCATCGGCGCGGGACTGCTGTTGCTCGCCTCCCGCATGCCCGTCAAGCTGCACCGCGCCCTGTCGTACCCGCTGCTGCTGGCCGCCGTGTTCCTGATGGTCCTCGTGCAGGTGCCCGGGATAGGGCATGCGGTCAACGGCAACCAGAACTGGATCTACCTCGGCGGACCCTTCCAGCTCCAGCCGAGCGAGTTCGGAAAGCTCGCGCTCATCCTCTGGGGCGCCGACCTGCTCGCCCGCAAGCAGGAGAGGCGGCTGCTGACCCAGTGGAAGCACCTGCTCGTCCCGCTCGTCCCCGTCGCGTTCCTGCTCCTCGGCCTGATCATGCTCGGCGGCGACATGGGGACGGCGATCATCCTGACCGCCGTCCTGTTCGGCCTGCTGTGGCTCGCGGGGGCTCCCACGCGCCTGTTCGCCGGGGTGCTCGGCATCGCGGTGCTCGTCGGTCTGCTGCTGATCAGGACCAACGAGAACCGCATGTCACGGCTCGCGTGCATCGGTGCCACCGACCTCGGACCCAAAGGCGAGTGCTGGCAGGCCGTGCACGGCATCTATGCTCTTGCCTCCGGCGGATGGTTCGGTTCCGGTCTCGGTGCAAGTGTGGAAAAATGGGGCCAACTGCCCGAACCGCACACCGACTTCATCTTCGCCGTCGCCGGGGAGGAACTGGGCCTCGCGGGGACGCTGTCGGTGCTCGCGTTGTTCGCGGCTCTAGGCTATGCGGGTATCCGCGTTGCCGGACGCACGGAGGACCCCTTCGTGAGGTACGCAGCGGGAGGTGTGACCACCTGGATCACGGCCCAGGCCGTGGTCAACATCGGTGCGGTGCTCGGTCTGCTGCCGATCGCCGGCGTTCCGCTCCCGCTGTTCTCCTACGGCGGGTCGGCCCTGCTGCCGACGATGTTCGCCGTCGGGCTCCTGATCGCCTTCGCGCGACAGGATCCCGCCGCGAAAGCGGCCCTGGCCACGCGGAGGCCCGGGGTGAGATGGAAGTCGATGAGACGGCGCGTCAAGAAGCGTCCGTCCGGAGAGCGGTGAATTTCGGTGCATGTCGTACTCGCCGGCGGGGGGACCGCCGGCCACATCGAGCCCGCGCTCGCCCTCGCGGACGCCCTGCGCAGGCAGGACCCGACCGTGGGGATCACGGCCCTCGGCACGGAGCGCGGACTCGAGACCAGGCTCGTCCCCGAGCGCGGCTACGAGTTGGCGCTCATCCCCGCCGTTCCGCTGCCGCGCACGCCCACCCCCGAGCTGATCACCGTCCCCGGACGGCTGCGCGGCACCATCAAGGCGGCCGAGCAGGTCCTGGAGCGCACCAAGGCCGACTGCGTCGTCGGCTTCGGCGGCTACGTCGCCCTGCCGGGCTACCTCGCGGCCAAGCGCCTCGGTGTGCCGATCGTCGTCCACGAGGCCAACGCCCGTCCCGGCCTCGCCAACAAGATCGGCTCGCGGTACGCCGCGGGGGTCGCCGTCGCCACCCCGGACAGCAAGCTGCGCAACTCCCGCTACATCGGCATCCCGCTGCGCCACTCCATCGCGACCCTCGACCGCGCCCGGGTGCGGCCCGAGGCCCGCGCCGCCTTCGGTCTCGACCCCAACCTGCCGACGCTGCTGGTGTCCGGCGGCTCGCAGGGCGCCCGGCGCCTCAACGAGGTCATCCAGCAGATCGCTCCGGTGCTCCAGCGCTCCGGCATCCAGATCCTCCACGCGGTCGGTCCCAAGAACGAACTGCCGCAGGTGGACAACATGCCCGGGATGCCGCCCTATGTGCCGGTACCGTACGTGGACCGGATGGACCTCGCGTACGCCGCGGCCGACATGATGCTCTGCCGCGCGGGCGCGATGACCGTCGCCGAACTCTCCGCCGTGGGCCTGCCCGCCGCATACGTCCCCCTGCCGATCGGCAACGGCGAACAGCGGCTGAACGCCCAGCCGGTGGTGAAGGCGGGCGGTGGACTGCTGGTCGACGACGCCGAGCTGACCCCCGAGTGGGTCCAGGGCAACGTCCTCCCGGTGCTCGCCGATCCGCACCGGCTCTACGAGATGTCCCGCGCGGCCGCGGAGTTCGGCCGCCGGGACGCCGACGACCTCCTCGTCGGCATGGTGTACGAGGCGATTGCTGCACGCCGCCAGGCGTGAGAAGGCAGGGAGCGTGGCCGGACCGACCACCGCCGAGCGCGGTGCGCGAAACCCCCGTGACGGATCCGCCGGGTCCGAGGGACCGGCCCGCCCGCCCCGCCCGGACGACGGCGCCGGCCGGTCACCGAGGCCGGGCCGGCGCGCCCTGGCCGTCGCCGTCGCCGCCGTCCTCCTCGTCGGGGGCGCGATCTGGCTCCTCTACGGCTCGAAGTGGCTGCGTGCCGAACACGTGTCGACCACCGGCACCCAGGTGCTCACACCCCGGCAGGTGGAGGAGGCGGCGGCGGTGCCCATCGGCGCACCGCTGATCGCCGTCGACACGGACGCCGTCGAGGCGCGGCTGCTGCGCGAACTGCCCCGTATCGGCGCGGTCGAGGTCGTGCGGTCGTGGCCGCACGGAATCGGTCTGAAGGTGACCGAGCGGCGACCGGTCCTGGTTCTCGAAAAGGGCGGAAAGTTCATCGAAGTGGACGCCGAGAGCGTCCGGTTCGCCACCGTCGACAAGGCCCCGAGGGGTGTCCCGCGACTGGAGTTGACGACGGCCGCGTCTCCGAGCCTGAAGCGTTTCGGGGCCGACCGGCTGCTCGCGGAGGCCGTACGGGTCCGGGGCGATCTGCCCGACCGGGTCGTCCGCGACCTGACCACCGTCGAGGTGCGGTCGTACGATCACATCTCCCTTGAGCTCAAGGGGGATCGGACCGTGGTGTGGGGCAGTGCCGAGGACGGCGAGGCGAAGGCTCGCACACTCGCGGCGCTGTTGAAAGCAGCGCCCACCGCGCGGCACTTCGACGTGAGT
Organism: Streptomyces sp. NPDC049597; assembly: GCF_040675505.1. Taxonomy (NCBI): domain Bacteria; kingdom Bacillati; phylum Actinomycetota; class Actinomycetes; order Kitasatosporales; family Streptomycetaceae; genus Streptomyces; species Streptomyces sp. NPDC049597. The sequence goes on along the minus strand of NZ_JBFAOY010000001.1, from coordinate 5,360 downwards.
GCCCCCACCGCCCCTGCGGTATCGGGGAGTTGACGCACATATGCGCAGGCCAGCACCCTGGTTGGGCATGGCTGAGCGTGATCACATAGGGTGAAAAGAAAAACGGGAGGTTCGGCGTGTTCGTTGAACGCGCGCCACTTGTCGACTTAGTGTCCTGTTCGGAAGAGTCAAGGGAACAGACACACTGGTAACCCTAAACTTCACCGTTAGGGTTCGGGTCGGCAGCAGGCTGGTCGGGCCGTCCCCATTCGACATCAGTCGTCGCAGCGCAGCCTCGCGAGGCGGCGACACGTAAATCGAGGCGAGAGGCCTTCGACGTGGCAGCACCGCAGAACTACCTCGCAGTCATCAAGGTCATCGGTGTCGGCGGCGGTGGTGTCAATGCCATCAACCGAATGATCGAGGTCGGTCTCAAGGGCGTCGAGTTCATCGCCATCAACACGGACGCGCAAGCGCTGTTGATGAGCGACGCCGACGTCAAGCTCGACGTGGGCCGTGAACTCACCCGAGGCCTCGGCGCCGGAGCCAACCCGGCAGTCGGTCGCAAGGCGGCAGAGGACCACCGCGAGGAGATCGAGGAGGTCCTCAAGGGGGCCGACATGGTCTTCGTCACCGCGGGCGAGGGCGGCGGCACCGGCACCGGCGGCGCGCCCGTCGTGGCCAACATCGCCCGCTCGCTCGGCGCCCTGACCATCGGCGTCGTGACCCGCCCCTTCACGTTCGAGGGCCGCCGGCGCGCGAACCAGGCGGAGGACGGCATCGCCGAGCTCCGCGAAGAGGTCGACACCCTCATCGTCATCCCCAACGACCGGCTGCTGTCCATCTCGGACCGCCAGGTGAGCGTCCTCGACGCCTTCAAGTCCGCGGACCAGGTGCTGCTGTCGGGTGTCCAGGGCATCACCGACCTCATCACCACGCCCGGTCTGATCAACCTCGACTTCGCCGACGTCAAGTCCGTGATGTCGGAGGCCGGATCGGCGCTCATGGGCATCGGCTCGGCCCGCGGCGACGACCGCGCGGTGGCCGCGGCCGAGATGGCGATCTCCTCGCCGCTGCTGGAGGCGTCCATCGACGGCGCCCGCGGCGTGCTGCTGTCCATCTCCGGCGGCAGCGACCTCGGCCTCTTCGAGATCAACGAGGCCGCCCAGCTGGTGAGCGAGGCCGCCCACCCCGAGGCCAACATCATCTTCGGCGCGGTCATCGACGACGCGCTGGGCGACGAGGTCCGCGTGACCGTCATCGCGGCCGGCTTCGACGGCGGCCAGCCCCCGGCCCGCCGGGAGAACGTGATCGGCTCCGCGTCCGCCAAGCGCGAGGAGCCCGCGGCCCCGCAGCGCACCGAGAGCTCGCGCCCGGCGAGCGGCCTCGGCACCGTGCCCGTACGCGAGGAGCCCCAGGTCCCCGCCGAGCCGGCCCCCGTCGCACAGGACCTCACGACGTCCTCGCCGCAGGTGCCCTCGGCCCGTCCGTACGACACCCAGGCCGAAGAGCTGGATGTTCCGGACTTCCTGAAGTGACAGTGCAGCACGACGCGATAGACGAGAGCGGCGCGCACTTCGCCTTCACCGACAGGTGGGGCGGGGTGAGCGCCGTTCCGTACGAGGAGCTCAACCTCGGCGGCGCGGTAGGCGACGACCCCGAGGCCGTGCGGACCAACCGCGCGATCGCCGCGAGGGCGCTCGGACTCGACCCGGCCGGGGTCGTCTGGATGAACCAGGTCCACGGCAGGGACGTGGCCCGGGTCGACGCACCGTGGGGGGACGCGGAGATCCCTTCCCCTGGGCCTGGCGGCCCGGGAGGTGCCCCCAAGGTGGACGGTGTGGTCACCGCCCGGCGCGGACTCGCCCTCGCGGTGCTCACCGCCGACTGCACGCCCGTTCTGCTCGCCGACCCGGTCGCGGGTGTGGTGGGCGCGGCGCACGCGGGCCGGCCCGGCACGGTCGCCGGCGTCGTCCCCGCGACCGTCGAGGCGATGGTCTCGCTCGGTGCCGAACCGGAACGGATCATCGCCCGCACCGGACCTGCCGTATGCGGTCGCTGCTACGAAGTACCCGAGCAGATGCGGGCGGAAGTGGCCGAAGTGGAACCCGCCGCCTGGTCCGAGACCAGCTGGGGCACACCGGCCGTCGACGTCACCGCCGCGGTGCACGCCCAGCTGACCGCACTCGGAGTGAAGGACCTGCGCGGATCGCGGGTCTGCACCCTCGAGTCGCGCGACCACTACTCGTACCGCCGTGACCGGACCACAGGACGGCTCGCCGGATACGTCTGGCTCGAGGGCCGGGAAGAAGAGGACCGGGAACAGGCATGACGGACCGCAGGACCGAACTCGCCGCGAATCTCGCGAAGGTGGAGGAACGGATCGCCGCCGCCTGTGCGGCCGCCGGCCGCGAGCGGGAGGAGGTGACCCTCATCGTGGTCACCAAGACCTACCCGGCCAGTGATGTTCGCCTCCTCCATGAACTGGGCGTGCGTCATGTGGCGGAGAACCGTGACCAGGACGCCGCGCCGAAGGCCGCCGCCTGTGCGGATCTGAACCTGCGCTGGCACTTCGTGGGGCAGTTGCAGACCAACAAGGTCCGTTCTGTCGCGAGTTATGCCGATGTCGTGCAGTCTGTCGACCGGCTCAAGCTCGTTTCCGCCCTGTCGGCGGCCGCCGTGCGTGCCGAGCGCGAACTCGGCTGCCTCGTGCAGGTGGCGCTGGACGCCGAGTCGGGGCAGCAGGGCGCCCGGGGCGGTGTCGCGCCGGACCGCATCGACGAGTTGGCGGCGGCGATCGCGGACTCACCAGGACTGCGGCTCGACGGACTGATGACCGTCGCGCCGCTCGCCGGACCGTACGCGGGACGGCAACAGGCGGCGTTCGAGCGGCTGATGGAATTCGCATCCGGCCTGCGCGTGGCCCATCCGGCTGCGAACATGGTGTCAGCAGGCATGAGTGCGGACCTCGAACAGGCCGTGGCGGCCGGAGCGACACATGTGCGCGTCGGTACGGCGGTACTCGGAGTCCGACCCAGGCTCCGGTAACGTCGCGAAGCAAGTCGGACCACAGTTAGAAAATATGGTCATTTCCGCCCAAAGCGGGCTGACCCAGTGGATCGCGGGCACTTGGTGACGCAAGCCGATCCACCACAGAGCGGAGGACTCAGAGAATGGCCGGCGCGATGCGCAAGATGGCGGTCTACCTCGGCCTCGTGGAGGACGATGGGTACGACGGCCGGGGCTTCGACCCCGATGACGACTTCGAACCCGAGCCGGAGCCGGAGCGGGAGCACCGGCGGCACCAGGCCCCGCACCAGGTCGAACGGGAGGAACCGGTTCGAGTGACGGCGCCGCCCGCCCAGCGCGAGCCCGCGCCGCTGCCCGTCGAGAGCGGACGCCCGGCGCGCATCGCGCCCGTGGCATCCATCACATCCGAACGTCCGAACCTGGAGAAGAACGCACCGGTGATCATGCCCAAGGTCGTGTCCGAGCGGGAGCCGTACCGCATCACCACGCTGCACCCGCGGACCTACAACGAGGCCCGTACCATCGGGGAACACTTCCGCGAGGGCACCCCTGTGATCATGAATCTGACGGAGATGGACGACACCGATGCGAAGCGACTTGTCGACTTTGCCGCGGGTCTCGTCTTCGGTCTCCATGGCAGCATTGAGAGGGTCACGCAGAAGGTGTTCTTGTTGTCTCCTGCTAACGTCGATGTCACGGCGGAGGACAAGGCCCGCATCGCAGAGGGCGGATTCTTCAACCAGAGCTGAGAACGACACCGGGAACGACCCGGCCGAGGGGCCGGCTGAGATGGGATCCAGGGGAGAGGGAAGCGCGGGATGAGCGTCGCACTACAGGTGGTCTACATCGCTCTGATGTGCTTCCTCGTTGTCCTGATCTTCCGGCTTGTCATGGACTACGTCTTCCAGTTCGCCCGTTCATGGCAACCCGGTAAGGCGATGGTGGTCGTTCTGGAGGCCACCTACACTGTCACCGATCCACCGCTCAAGCTTCTGCGGCGGTTCATCCCGCCGTTGCGTCTCGGGGGCGTGGCACTCGACCTGTCCTTCTTCGTTCTGATGATCATCGTCTACATCCTGATCTCCATCGTTCGTGGAGTGGGGAACTCGATGTGAGCGATACGGTCCTGCCGACTGCCGACGACTACGTAGAGGTGAAGAAGAGATGCCGCTGACCCCCGAGGACGTGCGGAACAAGCAGTTCACAACCGTCCGCCTCCGAGAAGGCTACGACGAGGACGAGGTCGATGCCTTTCTCGACGAGGTCGAGGCCGAACTGACCCGCCTGCTCCGCGAGAACGAGGACCTGCGCGCCAAGCTGGCCGCGGCGACCCGTGCGGCGGCGCAGAACCAGCAGCAGGGGATGCGCAAGCCGCCGGAGCCGCAGGACGGCCGCGGTCCGGGCGCTCCCGTCCCCGCCGCCATATCCGGACCGCCGGTCCAGCAGCAGCCCCCGCAGATGGGTCCCCCCCAGCTGCCCGGTGGTGCTCCCCAGCTGCCGGCCGGTCCCAGCCACGGCGGCCCGCAGGGTCCCGGCGGCCCCATGGGCCCCGGTCCGATGCAGGGCGGTCCCATGGGTGGCCCGATGGGCGGCCCCATGGGTCACGGCGGCCCGCAGGGTGGTCCGATGGGTCAGGGTCCCGGCGGCGACAGCGCCGCGCGCGTGCTCTCGCTGGCCCAGCAGACGGCCGACCAGGCGATCGCCGAGGCCCGTTCCGAGGCCAACAAGATCGTCGGAGAGGCGCGTTCGCGCGCCGAGGGTCTCGAGCGTGACGCCCGGGCCAAGGCCGACGCCCTCGAGCGGGACGCGCAGGAGAAGCACCGCGTCGCGATGGGCTCGCTGGAGTCCGCGCGCGCCACGCTGGAGCGCAAGGTCGAGGACCTGCGGGGCTTCGAGCGCGAGTACCGCACGCGTCTGAAGTCGTACCTGGAGAGCCAGCTGCGTCAGCTGGAGACCCAGTCCGACGACTCGCTGGCGCCGCCGCGCACTCCGGCGACCGCGTCGCTGCCGCCGTCCCCGGCGCCCTCCATGGCTCCGGCCGGTGCGAGCGCGCCGTCCTACGGCGGCAACCAGACGATGGGCGGCCACGGCCCCTCGCCGTCGGGCCCGTCGTACGGCGGTCAGCAGCAGATGTCGCCGGCGATGACCCAGCCGATGGCACCGGTGCGGCCGCAGGCGCCGCAGCCGATGCAGCAGGCGCCGTCGCCGATGCGCGGCTTCCTGATCGACGAGGACGACAACTGACGGGGCCGCGCGCGCAGCGCGCGTAGCCGTCGGCAGACTGCGGGGCCGGGCCCGGAGTGCGTATGCGCTCCGGGCCCGGCCCGGTGCGTGCGCGGGGGGCGTCCACT